>NZ_JAFCWX010000022.1:0-104691 GCF_049897805.1 Massilia sp. TWP1-3-3 | reverse complement strand
GGGCCGGCCCCCGCTGCGACGATGCCAGCCGGTCACGAGCGGTCGCGTCGCGGCAGAGCGTCCGATTGACCATCAGATATCGTGACCATCAAGCCATCAAACATCTTGCACGCGCTCACCTGCTTCATTTCCGCCCGTGGCATCGTCGTCGGTGCGCCAGCGATTCAGCGCGAAGAGGCGGTTGATCCGGTCGCCCAATGTCTTTGGCAAATTGTTCTCGGCGGCGACGCGAATTTCCGTGAAAACGAACTCGCGCTCCGACGCCGGATGGCTGTCGAGGCCGGCGTGGCCGGTGACAACAACCCACTGGCCAGGCGTCCAGTCGCGCCCTCCGCCTTCGCCCCTGCAGCACTTAGCGATGTATTCGTGGTACAGCATGCGCAGGGTGCTCAGCGCGTCGTAGTCGGCTGCGTCGTCGCCGGCGTGCTGCACGTCGATCAGGCCATCATCCAGTCCTGCGGCGAACTGATCGCCAAGCGCGCCCTGATCGCTGCCGCTAGGAACACTGACGTGACTGGCCTGCCCTGTCTTGTAGTCGAAACTTTGTCGTGTAACACTCCCGGGACTCAGGGTGCGTATGGCATGCCAGGCGGTGATGCTGTCGGCGACTTCGGTGCCATCGTCCCGGTGGTAGCGTACGGTGCCAGCTGCGTTCTGCGCAAGCGAGGCGACTTCATCAAACAGGACAAGGGTGTGTGAAGGAGCGTCTTTTTCCTCCCTGTTGGCGGTAGGCTCAAAGAACCATGCCAGGCCGCGCCGCTTCCACAGGCGACGCAGGAAGGCAGAATCGGACTCCCTGTACTGCATCGTAAATTCGCGCTGCGGGTATTGGGACTTTACCCCTGATAGCTCAAAAGCGAAGGCGCCCGCCAGCACGGGGTTGGCGGCCCGCCAGTCGGCCAGGACTTCATTGGTGATGTCCACTTCGTTCATGTGGCTGAATATGCGGGTGTTGCAGCCCTTGTCCATGATGGACAGCGCATCGCGCACAATCAGCTGATAGGTGGCCAGGCCGCCGTCCGATCCGCCCTCTTCGGCGACATCGACAATGCCGCAAACCGAGCGCAAGGTGCCGGTGCTGGTGACAAATTGCACCTCGACTGGCATGGCGATGAATTGCTTGAGCTACAGGCCGGCTTTGGCCGCGACGCATAGCAGGCGATATTCAATGCCTCCACAGACCGCTTCGATGCCGACGACTTGCTTCACATACAGGAGGTCGTCCACGAGCCCATCTTCATTCCACAACTTCAAACGAAGTGGGCGGTTTGCCCCCGTCAGGCCCGACAGTGATGTAAAGACGTCGTTCAGATTCATCGCGGGTTTCCGAGGTAACAGATGCGGTTTGTCAATTTTCGGCAATAAATACTAAAGAAATATTGTACAAGAGCTAATATTTATCAAGTATAGCACCGATGCAATATTGAACGCCTGCACCGTCTCAGGTGCAAGATATGAGTGTCGGAACATTGTTTTGGATCAACCATGCTAAGGAGCGTCAAGCATGCGGTCCTTCACCTGGCGCCCACATCTTGCAGTACTTGTGGGCGGGACAGCGCATCGCGCAACACCGAGTGCGCCAAAGCACCACGCTTGCGCTTGCGCTTGCGCTTGCGCTTGAGCGCGGGCAGCAGGTGCCGATAGTGGACGACGCTCCGGCCGCCGACCGGTCGGGTTGGCCGCGCAGCAACCGGATGCGCTGTGCCGAATTTGTGACGTGCCAAACCGATGGCGAACCTTGACGCCCTTGGATGATGTTGGGAAAGGTACGCGGCAAGCGTTGTAGGTGTTTGATTTTAAATGAACTTCTAAAAACCCAACCGTCTTTTAATCCGTTGGTCGCAGGTTCGAATCCCGCACGGCCTACCACGAATGCGCAGTAAGCAAAATGAAGCAGTTACGAGTGATCGTAACTGCTTTTTTTGTTTGTGGGTCATGTCTTACGCTGCGATCTGCCGATACGGCACATCGGACTTTGGTAAGCGAACTTCGTAGTCACATTGACGACCTTCGGCGCGAAGCCGACCAGGCAAATGCGCAGTCCAGGTAGTCGGGGACGATCGCGTTTTGCAGGTTCAGCGCGTGCCACAGCGGGTTGCCGCCGCCAGGTACCGGCTGGCCGTTACTGTCGAGGTCGTGCCACACGTTATCGATGCCAACCGCGCCTTCGCCGCACGTCTTCACACCGGCGCAGGTAACCGTCGAGCTGACGAGTGCCGTTGTTCCCCACAGGCCATTGGTGCCGCCTGTGACATTTTTCCAGCTGCGGGTGTAATACGGCACGCCGATATTGATGCGGCCAGCCTGCAGCGCACCATGGTAATAGCGATACGACCAGTCCGCGTTCAGGTAGCCGATGTTGGCGAACTGGTAGGCGTTGCCGGCCCGGAGTTCAGCGTCGTTGCCGTCGTCAAACAAGGGCGCGTTCGGACCCACGTACTGGTTCCAGCCGCCGTGCAAGTCATAGCTCATCAAGCTTGCGTAGTCGAGGTATTTCAGGCCCGACATGTTTTCTGCACCGCGCAGTATCCATGCCGATGCCGAGCCGGCAATCGTGAGCATGTAGTACTTCTTGTCGGCGACTGCAGCCTTGTCGAGCTTGGTGCGCACTCGTTCGAGCAGGACGTTGTAGTTTCGCATGAGGCCAGCCTGGCGCGGCTTTGACAGCGCGAAATCGAGCGGATTGCCGGCCTCATTATTCGTGGTCGGGTGCTCGTAATCGATGTCGATGCCGTCGCAAAACGTGCACTGCCGCAGGAAGGCAACCATCGAATCGGCCAGCGTATCGATCCCGGCACTGTTGAGCGTGCCGTCGCCATTCGTGGTGGCCGTGTAGAAGCCGCCACTGCCAGCCCAGCCGCCCACCGACAGCATGATTTTTACGCCCGGGTACTTGCGCTTGTACTGTGCCAACAGATTGAAATGGCCCTTGTAGGGCAAGCTGGCATCCATGGCCGCTGCGGGATTGTTGGGCCAGGTCAGTCCAGTGTCAGGATTGTCCGGTCCGGTTCCGAGCGCAAGCTTCGCGCTTGTCGTATCGACCGCCGCGAACGCGTAATTCACATGGGTGATTTTGTCCCGCGGGATATTGTTGACCAGGTAGGACGGAGTCCCGCCCGCACCCGTGTGCCAGCTGGTGACGTAGCCCACGATGCGCCGGTTCAGCCCATTGGCCAAGATTTCGCGGCCGTTCTGGTCGTACACGCCGCAGTATGGCACGGCAGTTACACTCGACTGCAATCCGTCCGGCCGGCACGGGACTGGCGTCGGCGTCGGCGTCGGCGTCGGCGGCGTCGGCGTTTCCGGGACGGTCATGGCCCGCAGCTCCCACGGCCCCCACTGCTCACCTGGCACGTTGTTCAGCGTCCACCATTTGGCTTTGTACGTCTTGCCGCCGTAGGTGGCGCAGTCTCCCGCCAGATAGGTGGTGGCAGCGGACCAAGGCGGGCAGCCTGCCGCCGCGGCCAGCAGCCGAACCGGGCTCTGGGAAGGTGTTTCCAGCGACGTGGGCGAACTTCTGCCACGGCCAGCCAATGCAGTGGCCAGCATGGCGATTAATAATCGCGCACGAGCAAAAAGTGCGCTGGCAAAACGCCGCTGAAGCGCGCGCCAGCGTCACGAACGATATCCAGACCATTTGCATGCAGGCAGTGGTATTGCTGAATAAATAAACATCCCCCTCAGATTCATTGCGATATCCATGGTTTAACGTATATTATTTCGCTTCGCATCCCCGGCAACCGCTTCCCCTCGCCGCTACTCTTCTACAAACATCCAAATCAGATGCCATCCCACAAATCGCCTACGCTTCGCCCGTGTCACCTTGTAATGCTAGTCGCTGTTATCTCCTTGTCCGGTTGCGCCGATCTGCCTGGATGGATGATGGCGCAGCAGCAATCGGCCATTACGGATCATCGTCATTTCCAGAATGCGGCGATCGCCCGCGCGCCGAAGGCGTCACTGCTTCCCTCCGCCGTCGGTGAGCCGGTACAGGTTCCCGATTTCGGGGGCGAGTCATTCGATGCGGTCATGGAAAAGACCGGAACGGTGGCCATCGTGGTCGTCAAGCATGGAAAGGTCGTGCTGGAGCAGTACTACAATGGCTACCAGCGCGACAGCATCGTCACTTCCTTTTCCGTCGCCAAGTCGATGGTGTCAGCCCTGGTGGGCATTGCCATCCGCGACGGTCACATCGCCACGGTCGACGACCCGATCACCCGTTATTTGCCGGAACTGGCCATCAACGATCAGCGCTTCACACGCATCACCATACGCAACCTGCTGGAAATGCGAAGTGGCATTCAATTCGTTGAGGGCTACGGTTCGCCCTTTGCCGATGCGTCCAGATTCTATTTGACGCCCGATCTGGCAGGCAAAATAAAAGGTTTGCGCATCGAGCACGCGCCCGATGCGGCCTACCAATACAGCAGCGGCGATACCCAGCTATTGGGCACCATTGTCCAGCGCGCCACGGGCGTGCCACTACCGCGGTATTTGCAGGAAAAAATCTGGCAGCCGATGGGCGCAGCGTACGATGCAAGCTGGAGCCTGGACAGCCAGCAAAGCGCCCTGCCCAAGGCCTTTTGCTGTGTCAACGCGCGCGCCCTCGACTTTGCGCGCTTTGGCCAACTGTACTTAAAGGACGGCAGCTTTAACGGCCAACAGATCGTGCCGGCCGAATGGGTCAGGCAAAGCACGCAAGTGCGCGAGCATGCCGGAAGCAGCGCGGCAAGCCGCTGGAATATGGAAGCACCCAACACCTTCGCGGCAGCTTATTACGCATGGCAATGGCGGCGCCCGCCCGTCGTCGATGTGCCTTCGGAACTCGGCGTCAAGCCCAGCCACGACTTCTATGCGGAAGGCCATCTCGGCCAGTTTATTTACGTTGCCCCGGACGAGGACATGGTCATCGTCCGTTTCGGCAAGCGGTATGGAAATGCATGGTGGCCCGGCGTGCTCGGGCGCATTGCGCGGCTGAATCGATAGCTGACGCGCCAAGCAAGCATCGCAAGCCCACGAGGGCAATGGCGGCGAGCTGATGCGTGCCAAGCATCCCGGGGCTGGCCTGAACGCGGCAATTCGCCTACCCGCTTGCGTGCCGATTCGGCAGATGCGTACATGCACAGGTGTGAGGCTGGCGCGAAGCCGGTTTTGACGCCGCTGCTAAGGAACCACTCCCATGTGCGCGAAGTGCACGTCGGTGTCAGGCCGAATCGCAAGTGCAGCCTTCATGTCGCGCTGCGCCCCGATCTCGTCTCCCAAACGATGCTTGACCACGCCACGGCCATACAAAGGCACCGCATTCGCACGCCCGTCCCCCACTGCGGCGTCGTAGGTCGCCAGCGCTTCCCGATAGCGCTTCATGCGCATGAGCGTAAAGGCCTTGCTGTCGAGCGTGTGCCAGGCGGTAGGGTCCTGTTCAAGCGATGCATTGCAAATTGCCAGTGCAGTCGGCAGCGCGACATCGTGAACGGCCATTGCACAACATAATTCGTTCAGATCTTGGTATGTCTTTGCCGCTAGTCTTGCCGATGTAAAGTCCGCAGCCGCTTTTTTCATCTCGGCCCGCTTGGCATAGCCGATGCCTCGACTCATTGTTAGAAATTGCCTTCGATCTTTCATCGACGGCTGCGCCATTGCCCGACTTGCGTTCTGGATGACAGCATCCCACTGTTTGGCCTGCAAATCGGCGCTGACCAGCAAGCGCAGGCCCCATGCCGAATCAGGCTCCAGCTTGAGGGCCGCTTCGATGTCAGCGCGCCGGGCGGCCTCGTCTGCAGGTGGTCGCAGCCGGGATCGCTGCAGGTAATTGTTGGCCACGGGGGATGCGGCCACGGCCTTGTCCATGCTGGCCAAGGCGTTCGGCAGATCCCCGATTTCCTGATAAACATTGGCGGCGATTCTGTAGGCGTAATCGCCGCGCTTGTCGCGCGCATGAAGCACCGCATCCGCCTCAGCCTTCGCCGCAGCCACGTCTTTGCGAGCCCTGAAGACGTCCGCTCTCAGCCAGTGCGCCAACGCCGAGTCGGGGGCCAGTGCGAGTACCCGGTCGGCGTCGCGCAATGCGTTGTCCAGGTCGTCCGCTTTAGCATGCACCTGGCCGCGTCGCATGATGGTGAACACGTTGTCGGGATCAAGCTCAAGCGACCTGGTATAGGCCACGACTGCATCTTGAAATCGCATCTCGTCCTGCGCGAGCATGCCGCGTGAACGGAACAGAAGCGGGTTCAATGGCGCCAAGGATTCGAGTTTTTCAAGGTCAGCAAGTGCGCGCTTTTTTTCACCCAAAAAGACCAAGGCCATCGCCCGGCCCGCATAGGCGGCCGCGTTGTCCGGGTCTTGACTGAGCGCCCGGTCATAACTCAGGATCGCCTTGTCGTATTCATCTTCACCAAGGAAATGGTTGCCTTGTATAAGATCCACTGAAGCGGTCACCGGCGCCGCTGGCCCATGCCCGTTAGACCCGATGGTGCTGGAAATGAGCCTGAGCACAACCAGCAACACCACCAACGCAACCCAAAACGGAATATTGAAATCGCGCCTGCGCAGTTTGCGCCGCCATGACGGGACAGCCTGGTCCAGGTTGAGCCAGTGCGAGATCGTGTCGGCATCGGCAATCAACGCCAGCCATGCCGGAAAACGCGCTTCGACCGTCGCCAGCACCGGCATCAAATCGATCAGTTCATTGGTCGTGGGCGGCGTTGCCTCGCGCAAGCGAGTGATGAGCTGGCTTTGTTGTTCGCATGCATGGTCCGATTGCTGGTCGTGCATGGCGCGCTGGTCGATCGCAAAATGCAGCGTGTAGCCGGCCATGCCAAGGGACTGAACGCGCCGCCGATCGCTGTCCCATTCGAATCGCTTTGCCGCCACGTGAAACAGCAAATGGTGTCCGGGCCGCCAGCCGGCGGCCAGCAAATCGGCGATGCGTTGTTCGAATGCCTGGCGCGTGGGAATGTGAATCAGGCGCGCGTCAGCAAGGCTGGCCTGCAATTCGCGCGCCCACGACGCACTCGCGTGCAGATCGTCCAGACCGGCGCATCGGGCCTGAAACTGGGCGAACACTTCTTGCGACAAGGTGTCGGCATCAAGCTCAGGCGCCGCTGGCGCGGGTAACTGGCGCTGGATGCGGTTGCCGTCGTTTGCGGCGGCCGGCCGCAAGTGCAGTTCTTTTGCGGCACGGTCGATCTCGTCGAACGGATCGGCAGCGCCAGCATCAAGCTGCGCTGCTGCGTGGCGCCACCAGATGAGCGCGGCCTCGTAGGCTTCGCGCAGGTCTTGAAAGCCGGCTAAATCGGATTCTTGATCAATCAGTTTGAGTTCACGCGCATACGCGCGCTTGATTGTCCGCTCGTCGGCGCCAGCGTCGATCGTGAGCCGCCGGGCAAAGTAAGGCGCATCGTTCACTTGCAATTCGTCGTCGGTCACAGCGGGTCAATCCCTTATTTTGCAAGTCAAAGTCGACGGCATTCCAAGATGCCTGATTGGCAACTATTTTAACAGAAAGTACCTCCGACTTCCCTCATTCAGGGGGCCTGTAGCGCTATCGACGGTTTCTTACTTGTGCAGCCAAAGCCCCCGCTGCTCCGGCTCGGGCAGCCTGAACACTTCCCCGCGCGAAAACGCCGGCAGCTGGTTCAGATAATACGGCGAGCGCGGATCGGTGCTCTGCGAGTAGCTGAGGATGCCTTCTGCCGACAAGCCATGGGGGTGGTGCGAGATGAATTGCACGTAGCTCACCCCAAAGTAAGGCTGGTAATGGCCGTCGGTAAACGGACGCGATTCAAGCTTGTTGAGCACGCCTTCAAATTCCTCACCCCCGGGCACCGCAAACTTGCGCGTGCTCGAGAGCATATACTGCATCGCACCGAGCTGCGCGTTCGGCGGCACGCCCGCTGCCCGGAACATCGTTAGCGCACGTCCCAGGGCTTGCAGCAATGCCGAGCGCACCGCGACGTCATCCGTGTTCAGTCCCGCCGGCGTGTGAATCGGATCGCGCGGCGTGAACGCGATGCGGTGCAGGTTGGGAATCAGGCGCGCGCTGCGCCAAAATTCACGGAACAGGTGAGCGCCGCGCGAGCTCGTCGCGCTGCGCCGGTCCCAGCGCGACAGCGCGTCCCAGGCCTCGCCGAGCGCTACCTCAGTGCCATCGGGCATCGTGACGGCTTGGTAGCTGCCGCGCAAGGCCAGCAAGTCGTCCAGCACCATGTTGGCTGCGAAGTTGTCGCTGTTAAACAGCAGTTTTTGCAGGTGAGCGGCGCTGAACTGGCGCCCGGGCAGGCCGTCGCTGCCGGCGAGGCGGCGCTCGATCATGGTCAGCGTGGCCCGGGTGCGCAGCCGCTGCGGCACGCCGACCGGGCCGGCCATCGGCGTAATGCCGCTCCAGGCAATGGCCGGGTTGGCCAGCCAGTAGCTGTCGTTGGAATTGGCGACATAGTCGGTGCGGATGGCCACCGGCAGCTGCGCAGCCGGGACAATGCCGGGCGCCGCCGCGCTGCTGTCATGCTTCCAGGCACAGTCGCTCGACGAACCGCGCAGCACCAGCAAATCGGCCACGCGCAGCAAGGCCGCCGCGCCCGGGCTTGGCAGGCAGCGCGCGATGTGGGCCTGGTCAACGTTGGGCATGGGGGTCAAGTCCGCGTACATGACTTCGCCGGTCGAGTCCGCCGCTACCGTATTTACCCACGGGATACCAATGTTGCGCGCCAGCGCGTCGCGCGCCTGGCGCACGGTGCTGGCCCGCCCAATGTCCAGCCAGCTGCGCACTATGCGGTTGTTGCCGATATTCACGTCGCCAAAAGCATAGGCATGCGCGCTCGACCAGGAAAGGCCGGCGCCGGGAATCACCAGCACCGGGCCGAACGCGGTGCGGTACAGGCGCCGGTTGACGTTGCCCAGCGCACCAATGACCAGCACCGGCACATTCACGTCGACCGCTTCCATGCGCTGCTCGGCGCCGTCGACGTAATAGGTCAGCGGGTCGCCCGGCTTGAGGTCCAGCTCAAAGAACGTGAAGCGGCGCGCGGCCGAGACGGTATGGGTCCAGCTCAGGCGCTTGTTGAAGCCGATCTGGATGATGGGCACCCCGCCCAACGCCACGCCGCTCACGTCGAGCACGCCCGGCACCGTCATGCGCGCCTGGTAGAAGCGGTTGCTGCCCGTCCACGGAAAGTGCGGATTTCCAACCAGCAAGCTGCCGCGCCCGAGCGTCGTGTCACGCCCGAAGGCCCAGGCATTGCTGGCCAGCGGCAGCTCCGGGCGCGATGCCCGGCGCAGGTGCTCCAGGTCCAGCTCCGGCTGCGCCGCGCTCTTGCTAAAGGCCGGCGCAAGTGCGCCCGCACCCGGGGGCGTGGCACCGGCAAAGGCTTCGATAAAATTGGCGCCGCTGGCCAGGACTGTCTTGTCGAGCAAGATCTTGTGCATGTCGGCGGTGGTCATTGGACGCACCCAGCTCTTGCCGCGGCAGGCCGGGTCGATGGCGTTCACGCCCGTCTGACTGAGGTAGCGGTTCACGCCGCTGACGTAGCCGGCGATCAGCTCGCGCGTGCTCTGGTCGGCGCCGGCATAGAGCTGGTCGGCGCGCGCGCCGTCGACATAAAAGCGATAAAAGATATCGCTGGCAAGGTTGACGGTGCTGGCCCGGTCGATCTGCATCGGGACCCGCGCATCGGGGCCGAGGTGGCGCGAACGCTCGCCATTGACGGTCATGAGGTAATCCTGCAGCAGGCAAAAGTTATCCTGCGCGTAGGCAAAGCCGAGACCGGCCGCGGCACCGGTCAGCGTGGACGCATGGATCAGCGCCACGCCTTGAGCGTTGCGGCTGAGGGAAAACGGCGCCTCGGTGCCGCCCGCAGAAGCGTTGCAGGAGGTGCCCAGTACCAGTGACAGAGATACGAGAGCGGCGAGGCGTGGCTGAGAAATCTTCATGGTGATTCCTTGGGTCGAGTCGTGAGGTTCCGGTCATGGCACGCCCTGCAAAAATGCCACGTGAATTCGCTTCATCAAACAACTGAAAACCAAGATAGCACAATTACCAACATGAAAAACAGCTGCATAACCGGCTTAACTAAAAAGCCACAAAATGTACGGTGGTGTGCGGACAGGCAGCGCCAGCGAGGCATGCTGTCCGACAGAATCAGGGGGCTGCGCGCTACAGCGATGACTGCATGGTTGCGCCCTTCATCGGGGCGACAAACCGGCCACCTGCGCGCGTGCCGGCGCCAGGCGCGCATACTCTTCTCGGCTCAAGGCAAAGCGCTCCAGCGCCTGCAGGGCACTGCCCCGCAGATCCCGGCTCTCTTGCGCATTGTTGACCAACTCGATGAGCGCCGTCTTGGCCGGCTCCGACCGCACGCCCGCCTGCGCGATCGCGAAAATTGCCGCTTGCCGCACTTCGGGCGCGCGGTCCGTCAATGCCTGGGCCAGCCGCTGCGCAACGTCGCCGGATTTGTCCCATGCGCCGAGCCGCTCAATGCTCATGCTGCGCACGGCAGGATCGGCATGCTGGGACAGGGTGCTCAGTTGCGCCACGATCGCTTGCGACTCTTCCGGATCGGCCACGGACGACTGCAGCGTCGCGAGCGCCTGCAGCAGCACGTCGCTCGACTGCTCGCTTGCCAGCGTGCGCTTGACCAGGCTGCGCGTTTCGGCGGCATCGGGCGCCACGCTTTGCAGCAACTCGAAGCCAAACTTGCGTTCGGCGGCGTTGCTGCTGCTTGCCAGGCGCGTGGAAAACGCGATCACGTCAGGCGCCGGGACGGTGGCCAGCACTGACTTGAGCAAGGCGCGTTCCTGCGGCGCTTGCCCGGCGCTGTAGCGGCTTAGCAAGTTGCGCAGCGCGACAGGATCGGCCTTGGCCAGCTTGCGCAGCCTGTCTTCGGCATCAAAGCCGTGATCCTGCAACGCTGGCCCCAGCAGCGAGCGCGCCCACAGCTGGTCGACGCTGGCGTTTGCGGGCAGGTCGGGCAGTGCCGCGACCGCCGCGCGGCCAGGCGCCGCCCATGGCGCCGCAGGCTGGCTCGGCACAAGCGGCGCGACCGCCAAGGCCACCACTGCGGGCGCGCCATCGACAGTGACCGGTGCATGGATGTACCACGCCAGGCCAAAACCAAGCGCAAAACTGGCCCCTGCACTGGCCAGCCACACCTTCACGGCAAAATCATCCAACGATTGCTCCCTAGTTCATGATGAGATCTGATTGCTTGCTGGTGGTCGATGTCGCCAGCCCAAAATGCCCAAGCGCGTAATCGTAGCTGGCATTTTGCGAGTCGACATTGCTGGTGTGCGATCCATACACATAGCAACTGCCAATGCAGACGATTTCATCGATCCAGCTTTTAATCGAATACATTTTCGCCCCATAGCGCTTGCCGCGCACGGATTGGATCAACGGGCTATCGATCGACAAGCCATTGGCGCCGCACGTGGGGCTGGCCACGTTAAACGGATACACGCCGCAGGAATTCAAACCATGCTGCGCGCCGGCCACGCCGATGAAGGAATTGACCCGTCCCGCATAAGCGAGCTCGTTGATCGCCTTCATCGCCAGCGTGACGCCCATCGAATGGCCGATGACATCGATCATGCCGGTGCAGGAACTGGCAACTGCCGCTTGCAATGCGCTCTTGACGACGCCGGTATTGACGCTGTTATGGTCATTGGCGCCGGCGTTCGTCTTGGAACCCCAGTTCGGGAGAAAAAGCTGGGAATCGAGGTAGCCGCGGCTTTTCAGCGTGCTGACCGTGTTGTTCCAGCGCGACGGGGAATCAGCGTTACCGTGCACCAGCACGACATTGTCCAGGCATGCGCCCTGGGAGCTTGCGGCGCAGACGAGCAGCGTCGCGCCCAACAGGAACCGGCTTACAGAAAACAGCTTTTGAAACATGGTATCTCCTCCGCGTTGATGTTATCGCGGACGCTGGTATTGGTGATTCGCGTCCGAGCTTTTACCGCAGGAGCGTGCATCGTATCGTTATCGTTTTAAGCATGCACCGGGGTTGATGCAAGCTCCATGGGCTGGCTTGACTCTAGCGCCAGGCGAGCCCATGCGCCACTCCCCATTCGGACAGTTTTTCCGGACGCTGCTTAGGCGCGGCAGGCCGCCAGGTCGCGCCCTTTGGCCACCGCTTGGGCGCGGCTGCGCACTTCGAGTTTTTGGAATATCTGGTCGATGTGGTACTTCACGTTCAATTCGGACAGGTCGAGTATTTTCGCAATTTCCCAGTTGGTTTTACCTTCATGCAGCCAATGGAGAATTTCGCGCTGGCGTTCGCTGAGCGCTTTCCTGCTTTTGGAAAGCGCGCCCTGATACTCGTCCACCGTCGCCAGCACGCGGGCCAGCGCAAAATGCAGATGCGGCGTCAATAGTTTTAACAAAAAGGCGTGCTCCGGGCCGACTTCGCCGGGCATGCGCGACAAGATAAAGAAACTGGAAAAGACGCCGCCAACATCGAGCACGCCATGCGCCATCGTGTTGCGCAAATCATACTTGTTGAACAGCCGGACCCAATCATCGGCATACGCATGATCGTCACGCCCGCTTTGAAACAGCTGCGGCTCCAGCGTTTCGCGCCAGCGCTTCATCAGTGGACTGTCGAGCCGTCCGTCGGCATCGCGCAAAGGTTCGAAATATTCAAGCGGATAATTGAAGTTGACGATCTTGCGCACGTGATTACCCTGGCCGCTGATGCCCCCTATCCCGCACAGCATCAGTTCATGGGGAATGACGGCCCGAAACGAGCCTTCAATCACGCGGGAAAATGCGTCGGCGGAGTCGACGCTGGTGCATTCGACCAGGACCGCCATGATGCGCCGGTCGAGATCGCGTTGCTGCGCTAAGTTTTGCGGCATACGAACGTCCTGTATTTATTTTTCTGCATTCCGTTCCGCCGTCTCCAATGCGCGCAACGCAGCCCATGGTATATCGAAAAACCTGTAGCGAGAAGAAAGCACTGCGGTTCGACGCCGCCACCAACTTGCGGCGCCAAATTAGGATACGATGCCTGTTTGCGAACGTTCGCACTTTCGCACTTTCGCACGTTCAATCGGAGGCACCATGTCAGGCTACAGCATCAACATCGAACAGAAGACTCTCGAAGGCAATAACTTCCGGGAAGTGCTTTACACCACCAAGCGCAGCCAGCTGGTTATCATGACCTTGCAGCCCGGCGAAGAGATCGGCATGGAACACCACACCGGCCACGACCAGTTCATCCGCGTCGAAGCGGGCGAAGGGGTGGCCATTCTCGACGGCGAGAAGCACGCGCTGGCCGATGGCGTGGCGGTCGTGGTGCCGGCCGGGGTGGAACACAACGTCATCAATACCTCGGCCACCGAACCGATGCGCCTGTACACGCTGTACACCCCGCCCGAACATCCGGACGGCATCATCCACGCGACCAAGGCCGAGGCGGACGAATACGAGATGCAGCACGGCCATTAATTTTGGCATGATTCAGATCGATGAATCAGCCGTGCGGCGGGCAGGCCGATGTGCGTTCAAAATAGTGGTGAGATACTTACCGCGGAGAATTCATGTTAGTCGCCACATTTAACATCAACGGCATCGGCGCCCGCCTGCCCGCCCTGCTCGAATGGCTGGAAGAAAAAAAGCCGGACGTGGCCTGTCTGCAAGAACTCAAGTCACCCCAGGAAAAGTTTCCCGAGGCGGCGATCAACGATGTCGGCTACCAGGCCATCTGGCTGGGCCAGAAAAGCTGGAACGGCGTGGCGATCCTGACGCGCGGCCAGGCGCCGCAAGAAGTGCGGCGTGGCTTGCCGGGCGACGCGGACGACGAGCAAAGCCGCTACCTGGAAGCGGCGATCGACGGCATCCTGGTCGCCTGCTTGTACCTACCCAATGGCAACCCGGCGCCGGGTCCCAAATTCGATTACAAGCTGGCCTGGTTCGAGCGGCTGATCAAGCACGCCGACGAGTTGATGGCCACCGGCGCCAAAGTGGTGCTGGCGGGCGACTTCAATGTGATGCCTACGGAGCTGGACGTGTACAAGCCGGAGCGCTGGGTCAATGATGCGCTGTTCCGGCCTGAGACGCGCGAAGCGTTTCACCGGCTGGTGGCGCAAGGCTGGACCGACTCGCTGCGCACCATGCACCCAGATGAACGAATTTACACTTTCTGGGATTACTTTAGAAACGCTTATGGACGCGATGCGGGCTTGCGGATTGATCACTTGCTGCTCAGTCCCGCGCTGGCGCCGGCATTAAAGGCGGCCGGCGTGCACCGCGACGTGCGCGGACGGGAAAAGCCGAGCGACCATGCACCGACGTGGATCGAGCTCGATGTGTGAGGAGTAGTGACAAGGTCGGAAAAGCGCCAGCGCATTCCGACAAGCGCCGTCGCGACGCATGGCGCAATGCGGGCCTTGCCCTTTTCCGCCCTACGTTTCCGCGGGAGCGCAGAACTTCAGCTCGCCCCCGCCCACGCACTCACATACCCCGGCGGCGGCGCCACGCACACCTCATCGCGCACCGGCGCGGCGTTCTGCACCACAAACGGCAACACTCCCGCCCACACGGTCAGCGCCATATCCTCCGGCTCGTCACTCGGCCCGCCCGCGCGCACCTTGCACGCCGCTTCATCGAGCGCGATGCGCAAGATGGTCGTCGCATCGAATTCCTTGTCGCTCCCGGCTCTGACTTCGGCCTGCCTGCCAGGCGTAATCTTGTCCATGAACGCCACCATCGAGGCGCGCTTGTCGGCTTCATCGAGTACCTTCTCGAACACGCCATAGATCATCGCCGACCGATAATTCATCGAGTGGCTGAACGCGCTGCGCGCCAGCACCAGGCCATCGAGATGGGTGATCGTCACGCACGCCTGCGCGCCCTGCGCCAACAGCTTGACCAGCCGCCCGCCGTTCGAGCCGTGCACGTACAAATACTCGCCTTCGCGCCAGCAAGCGGTCGGAATGCAATGCGCGCCCTTGGCATCGCTGAACGCAATGTGGCACAGATAGGCCGCATCGATGATGGCGTGCAGCGTGGCGCGCTCGTAGTCGGCGTTTTCGGCGATGCGGCGCACGCGGGTGCGCTCGCTTGGTGGTGCGGAGACGGTCATGGCATTCCAAAGAAGTGAAGGGGCTAAGTGAAGGTGCTAAGTGAAGCCGTAATATAGCGGCCGCCATGGCTCCCGCATAAGATCCATTATCACGTAAATACTTGGGACCACTACTTGGCGAGCACCCGGGCCACCGCCGCCACGGCGCGCGCCACGTCGCTGTCGCTGGTCTGCCAGTTGCACACGGATATGCGCATGCAGCGCTTGCCGCGCCACGTCGTGTTGCTGAAAAAAGCTTCGCCGCCTTGCACCACGGCCTCGCACACCGCGTCGGTGCGCCTGTCATGCTCGGCCTCGGTGGCGCCGGCGCACAAGTCCTGAAAGCGCACCAGCCCCTGGTTGATGCGCGGCTCCCACACCAGCTGCGCACCAGGCAGCGCCGCGATGCCGGTCGCGATGGCGCGCGCCGCCTCGCAGCAGCGCTCAACCAGCGCCGCCACGCCTTCGGCGCCAAGCTGGCGCAGCGCCGCATAGGCGGCCACGCCGCGCCCGCGGCGCGACCAGTCCGGGTTCCAGTCCTTCTGCTCGCGCACCAGGTCGTTGTGCGCAATGTAGTGCGCCTCGTACGACATGGCGGCGCGATGCGGGGCCGGATCGGCAACGAATGCAAAGCCGCTGTCATACGGCACATTGAGCCACTTGTGGCCGTCCGTCGCCCATGAATCGGCCAGCGCCACGCCGGCCAGCAAATGCCGGTAGCGCTCACTCGCATTGACCCACAGCCCGAAAGCGCCATCCACGTGTACCCACGCGCCATGGCTGTGCGCGAGCGGAATCAGCTCGGCGAAATCGTCAAAGGCGCCGATATTCAAATCCCCCGCCTGCAGCAGCACGATCGTCAGCGCGCCGGCATCGTCTGCCAGCGCGCGCGCCAGCGTGGCCCTGTCGAGCTGGCCGGCGTCGTTGGCCGGCAGGCCGGTCACGCATGCGGTGCCCATGCCCAGCATGCGCGTGGCGCGCGTGATGCTGCCGTGGTACTGGTCGCTGCTCAAGATGCGAATGCGCGGCGCGCCGAACAGGCCGTCGCGCTCCACGTCCCAGCCGCTGCGCGCCAACAGCGCGTTGCGCGCGGCGCTTAGTGCCGTCAGGTGCGCCATCTGGCAGCCGCTGGTCACGGCGAAGCTGGCGCCGGTGGGCAGTCCCAGCAACTGCTTGAGCCACGCGCCGCACACTTCCTCGATGACCGCTTCAGCCGGCGCGCACCCAAACGATGCGGCGTTCTGGTCCCAGGCGCCGGTCAGCCAGTCGGCCGCCAGCGCGGCGGGCAGCGCGCCGCCGATCACCCAGCCAAAAAAGCGGCCGCCCGCACTGCCGGTGATGCCGCCGGCGGTGTCTCGCACCAGTTCGTCGATGACCGCTTCGGGCGCCATCGATGCCCGGTTCAACGGCTTGGCGAGGCGCTCGCGCAGCGTTTCCAGGCTGGCGCTGGCCGCGACCGGAGCCAGGTCCAGGCTGTCCAGGTGCGCCAGCGAGTGGCTCAGCGCGCGTTCGAGCACCAGGCGAAAGGGGGAGGCGTTCGTCATGCGGATTCCTGGCAAGAGTAAGATGAATGCCGCCATTATCCACATCCCATCTCAGCCTGTCATGTCGGCCGGCGCCAGGCGCACCTTCGCACTGTGTCCTTGGCAGATTTTCTATAGAATGCCAACATCACTTGCCCGAGGCACACATGATTTTCTCTCCCCTGCTCGCACTCAATATTGCCATCGCCTTGGCCGGCTGCTTCCTGCTGTACCGCATGCAGGCGGCGCATCTGTCGTTTACCAAGCGCGTGTTCAGCGCGCTCGGCATGGGCGTGCTGCTGGGCGCCGCGTTCCAGGCCGTCTACGGCGCCGGCACGCCCATGATCGCCGACACCATCGCCTACCTGGACGTCATCGGCAAGGGCTACGTGGCGCTGCTGCAAATGATCATCATGCCGCTGATCATGGTGTCGATCATCGGCGCCATCCTCAAACTGAAGGATGCCCGTTCGCTGGGGAAAATCAGCGTGCTGACCATCAGCACACTGCTGGTGACGACCATGATTGCCGCCGTCATCGGCATCCTGATGGCCAGACTGTATGGCTTGAGCGCTGTCGGCCTGACTGCCAGCGCCGCTGAAGTTGCGCGCGGCGCCTATCTGCAGGGCCACCTTGAGGCGGCCAAGGCGATTTCGCTGCCCGGCATGCTGCTCAGCTTCCTGCCATCGAACCCGTTCCTGGACTTGACCGGCGCGCGCGATACCTCGACCATCGCGGTGGTGATATTTTCCATCTTTATCGGCATCGCCGGCACTGGTATCGCCGACAAGCAACCCGAGATGTTCGCCGCCTTCAGCCACTTCATCAAGGTTGCGCACGCGATCGTGATGCGCCTGGTCACCCTGGTGCTGCGCCTGACGCCCTACGGCGTGTTCGCGCTGATGGCCAAGGTCGTGGCCGGCTCCAGCCTGGCCGGCATCATGAAACTGATTACCTTCGTGCTGGCCTCATACAGCGCCTTGCTGCTGATGTTCTGCGTGCACCTGATCATCATCAGCGGCGTGGGCCTGAATGCGGTGCGCTATGCCGCAAAAATCGCGCCGGTGCTGCTGTTCGCCTTTACCTCGCGCACCAGCGCCGGCGCCATTCCCATGTCGGTGCAAACCCAGACCACGCGCCTGGGCACGCCCGAGGGCATCGCTAACTTTGCCGCCTCGTTTGGCGCCGTCATGGGCCAGAATGGCTGCGCGGGTATTTATCCGGCCATGCTGGCCGTGATGATCGCGCCCACGGTCGGCATCGACCCGATGACGCTGAGCTTTCTGGTGCCGCTGATTGCCATCATCGTGGTCGGTTCGATCGGCATTGCCGGCGTTGGCGGGGGCGCCACGTTCGCCGCATTGATCGTGCTCTCGGCCATGGATTTGCCGGTGGCGCTGGCGGGCCTGCTGATCTCGATCGAGCCGCTGATCGACATGGGCCGCACCGCGCTTAATGTGAGCGGCTCGATCACCGCGGGCACCGTGACGAGCCGCCTGATGGGCCAGACCGACCTGGCCGTCTTCAACCGCAAGGACGTGCTCGACCTCGACCGCGAAACGCTGCCAGCCTGAGCGCCGTATCGTGCGCTGACCGCCCGCCGACTGCGTCTATCATGACGTGAAGCCAATAGTGAGTTTGGAACAAGCGATGGAACAAAAATGGCCGCAAGAAATCTGGCTGGTCCGGCACGGGCAAAGTGCGGGCAATGTGGCGCGCGACGCGGCCGAGGCTGCGGCCGGGCTGCTGATTGACATTGCCGAACGCGACGTCGACGTGCCGCTCTCGCCGCTGGGCGTGGAGCAATCGCGCGCGCTGGGCGGCTGGTTCGGCTCGCTGCCCGAAGCGTCGCGCCCCAATGTCGTGCTGCATTCGCCCTACGTGCGCGCCGCTGAAACGGCGCGCATCATCGTCGAGCAAATAGGCTTGCCAAAAGTGACGGTGCAGGTGGACGAGCGGATCCGCGAAAAGGAATTCGGCATCCTCGACCGCCTGACCACGCTTGGCATCAACAGCAAGTATCCCGACCTGTACGAGCAGCGCCAGCATGTGGGCAAATTTTATTTCCGCCCGCCGGGGGGCGAAAGCTGGTGCGACGTCATCTTGCGCCTGCGCAGCGTGCTCGACACCATCACCCGCGAATACTGCGGCGAGTGCGTGCTCATCGTCGGCCACCAGGTCACGGTCAATTGCTTCCGCTATCTGTTCGAGCGCCTCGATGAAGCGACCATTCTCGCCTACGACCGCGCCGGCGACGTCCCCAACTGCTCGGTCACCTCGTACGCGTTCGACAGCGAACAAGGCAGGCACGGTAAGCTGGTCCTTCAATTAACCAACTTCGTCGCACCACTCGAAGCGGCGGGAACGCCAGTCACGGTACAAAAAGATGTCCCCTCTGCTCCGAAAGCGTAGGCGCATTGGCCCGATGGAGATGCCTGTGTCACACACCCACATGATCAGTCTCGATGCTGCGGCCCTGCGCGGCTGGCCGCTGCCCTCGCACGAAGGCGACAAGGAAGACCGCGGCCACGTGCTGGTGCTGGGCGGCTCGCGCGAAATGCCGGGCGCCGTCATCCTGGCGGCCACGGCGGCGCTGCGCGCCGGCGCCGGCAAGCTGACCATTGCCACCGGCGCCAGCGTGGCGCAGCTGGTGGCGCTGGCCATGCCCGAGGCGCGCGTGATCGGCCTGCGCGAAACAGCCGACGGCGGTTTCACGCATGAAGCAATGGCCGAACTCGATCCGCTGGCCGACAAGGTCAGCGCCATCCTGATCGGGCCGGGCATGCAGGATGAAATCGGCACCGCCGAACTGGTGCGCGCGCTGCTGCCGCGCCTGGCGGGCGCCAGCGTCATCCTCGACGCCTGCGCCATGGGCATCATCCTCAATCCCGACTTGCCCGACGACGCCCCGCCGTTCCGCTTCGAGCAAGCCGTCATCGTCACGCCGCACGCGGGCGAAATGGCTCACCTGACCGGCAACACCAAGGAAGAAATCGGCGCCAATCCGCAAGCCATGGCCACGGGCGCGGCGCAAACCTGGCACGCGGTGGTGGCGCTCAAGGGGGCGCGCACCATCATCAGCGCGCCCAACGGCGACATGTGGCAGCACGAAGGCGGCAATGTCGGGCTGGCCAGTTCCGGCTCCGGCGATGTACTGGCCGGCATCATCGCCGGCCTGGCCGCGCGCGGCGCAACGCTCGAGCAGGCAAGCTGCTGGGGCGTGGCATTGCACGCACTGGCGGGCGAACGGCTGGCGGCGCGCATGGGCATGCTGGGCTATCTCGCCCGCGAATTGCCGGATGAAATTTCTTCCCTTATGGCACAGGCCGCTCTCGGCTGAATCCGTTTCTTTCCCGCCGCGCAATTCCGTCCTTTGATCTCGATCAAATTGCGCGGGCGTGGACGTCTATTTACCCTCGAACCGCAAAAAAAGCCGAACCCTGAGAGAAGTTACGCGTCTAAATTTTCACAGTCATATTCGTGCATCAGGACTCAAGTGCGGGACTGAAATGCGTCGTCCAACACCCGGGCGGCATCAACTGACGTGAACGAGGAGTAAACGATGAAAGCACTTTCAAATGCACCAAAAATCCTTTTGGCTGCGGCCCTGCTGACCGCCATGCTCGGCGCTTGCAAGCGCAATGACACCACGCCCGCCACCACGGGCGATACCACCACGCCGGCCACCACCTCAGGTACCAGCGGTACCAGCGGTACCAGCGGTACCAGCGGTACCAGCGGCACTGGCGGCGCTACGGGCACCGGCACCACCGGCGATACAGGCACCAGCGGGACGAGTGGTGGCACCAGCGGTACCAGCGGTACCAGCGGTGGCACCAGCGGTGGTACCAGTGGCACCGGCGGGACCGACACCAGCGGCAGCGGCACCACAGGCACAAGTGGATCGTCCGGAACCAGCGGTACCAGCGGCACCAGTGGTACCAGCGGCATGACGGGTAGCGGCACCAGCGGCACCAGCGGCATGACGGGCGGCACCAGCGGAAGCGGCACCTCGGGCAGCGGCACCAGCGGCACCTCCGGCAGCGGCACCAGCGGCACCTCCGGCAGCGGCACCACCACGCCGCCAGAGCGCAACGGCACGCGCCACTAAAGATTGCGGGCGCCGATCAAGCAAAAAAAAAGCCCGCAGAGTTTGCGGGCTTTTTCTCCAAAAAATATGGCTTACATCTTGTTCAACACAACCGGTACCGCGCCCGGCGCACGACGGCCAGTTGCCGTCCGCACACCCAGCATGATGGTGCGGTAGACAAAGCGCACCAGCAGCAGCGTCAGGATCATCTCGACCAAGGTCACCAGGAAGGCCCACAAACCGTTGGACCGCGCGGCCCGGCGTTCAAACTTGGCGAACATTCTGTCGCGTGAGACCTCGATGCTGTCGTAGAACGTCGGCACGACCAGCAAGGTTAGAATCGTCGAGGTGATCGTGCCGCCGATAATTGCAATGGCCAGTGGACGGTAGAACTCGCCGCCCTCGCCCAGCCCCAGCGCCACCGGGATCATGCCGGCGATCAGCGCAAAGGTTGTCATCAAGATCGGGCGCAAACGCATGCGGCCTGCGTCCATCAGCGCCTGCTCGCGGTCAAAGCCGTCCGCCTCGCGCCGGCGCGCAGCGTCCAGCAGCAAGATGGCGTTCTTGGCGACCAGGCCCATCAACATGATGATGCCGATCATGCTCATCAGGTTCAAGGACTGGCCGGTGATCTTCAGCGCCAGCACCACGCCGATCAGCGACAGCGGCAGCGAAATCATCACCGCCATCGGCGCCGTGAACGAGCCGAACTGAATGACCAGGATCATGTACATCAGCGCAATGCCCGACGCCAGCGCAACCACCATGTTCATCATCAGGTCGTTCTGATTCTTGCCCGAGCCACCGAGTTCACGTCCATAGCCGGGCGGGAAATCGAAACTGTCGGCCAATTTCATCGCATCCTTGGTCACTTCGCCGCTGGAGCGGCCCTGCGCGTTGGCCGAGACCGAAATGGTGCGGTTGCCATTCTTGTGTTCAATGCCCGACGGGCCCTTGCCCATCGTAATCTTGGCAATCTGGTCCAGCGGCACCATTTCGCTGGTGCCCGTCACGGCGATCGGCAAGCGTTCGATGTTCTCGGCGTTGACCCGGTCCTCAGGGTGCAGGCGCACCGCCACATCGCGCGACTCGCCGGTCGGGTCGACCCAGTCGCCCACTTCCACGCCGGCAAATGCCACCCGCAAGGACTGCGCCGCATCATTGACGGAAATGCCCATCGAATTGGCCAAGCCCCGGTCCATTTCAATTTTCAATTCATTTTTCGGATCCTGTTCAGACAGGCCGACGTCGACTGCGCCAGGCACGTTGCGCAGCTTTTCCATAAAGGTGTTGGCAATTTCAAGCAGTTTGCGCGAGTCGGGACCGGTAAATTCAATTTGAATCGGTTTGCGCGAGCCATTGTTCAAGTCGTCCATCACCACGTATTCGGCGCCCACCAGCGTCTTGATTTTTTCACGCAGCTCGACCGCAATTTCCTTGGCGCTACGCGTGCGTGTGCGCTTCTTGCCGATATCGATCCGCACGCGACCGCCGCTGGCGTCCACGCGGCTATTGGTTTCCTTGACTTCCTTGATCTCGCGCGCCATGGCGGCGGCGCTTTCCATTTTCAGGCGGGCATATTCCACGCTCGACGAGGCGGGCGTGCGCACGGTGATCATCAACTGGCCGGAATCGGTCTTGGGCAGAAATTCGCTGTCGCCCTTGAGAACCTGCAGCGCGATCGCGCCGACAAACGTGACCAAGGCAAGCAGCGCCATCCAGACGCGGTGATGCAGCGCCCAGGCAATGACTTTGCTGTAGCGGTTGGCCTGCTCATCGAACCAGTGATTAAAGCGCTGCAACACCCGGCTGATGCCCGTTTTTGGCAAGGTATGGTGGCCGACCGGGTCGCCCCAGTAAGCCGACAACATCGGGTCGAGCGTGAAGGAAATGACCAGGCTGACCAGCACCGAGCACGTCACGGTCAGGGCAAAGGGACGGAAATATTCGCCCGAAATACCCGGCATGAAAGCAACTGGAATGAACACGGCAATGATCGAAAACGTGGTCGAGGCAACCGCCATACCGATCTCGGCGGTGCCGTTCAGGGCCGCGGTGCGGCGGTCCGACCCCAGCTCCTCCATGTGGCGCACAATGTTTTCGCGCACCACGATGGCGTCATCGATCAGCACGCCGATCGCCAGCGACAGGCCGAGCAGCGTCATGAAGTTGAGCGTGAAGCCGCACAGCCACACGGCAATAAAGGCGGCCACCACCGACGTTGGCAGCGACAGCGCGGTAATGAGCGTCGAGCGCCAGGAATTGAGAAAGGCGTAGACCACGAAAATGGTCAGCACCGCGCCGAAGATCAGCGACTCGATGACGTTATTCAAGCTTTGCTGCGAACGCTCGCCGGCGTCGTCGATGACTTCGAGCTTGGTGCCCGGCTGCAGTTCCTTGGCCGTTTCCATTTCCTTGACCAGCGCCTTGACCTTGTTGGCGACAGACACCGTACTTGCTTCGCGCGAACGGCTGACCGAAATACCCACGTTCGGCTTGCCGCTGCGAATCGACAAATTGTTGACGTCGGCAAAACTGTCTTTGATTTCGGCCACCTGGGCCAAGCGCACGATTTCGTCGCCGCGGCGCTTGACGACGATCTGCTGGAATTCTTCAGGCGTCTCGATGCGCCCGACCAGGCGGATGCTCTGCTCGTCCAGGCTGCCGCGAATCTTGCCCACCGGCGCATTGGTATTCTGGTTGCGCAGCGCCAGCACCACTTCGCCGACCGACACATTATATTCACGCAACTTGGCCGCCCGCAGCAGCACCGACAGTTCGCGCTTGAGCGCGCCGCCCACGTTGACGATCGACACGCCGTCGATCGAACGGATGCGGTCGGCAATGTTGTCTTCGGCCAGCCGCGAAATTTCGGCCGCGCTCTGGGTGCTCGACGACAGCGCCAGCTGGATAACGGGTTCGGACGCCGGATCGGCGCGCTGCAAAATAGGCTCGCGCATCTCGGTGGGCAGCTTGTAGCGCACCGCCGCGATCGCGTTGCGCACTTCATCGGACGCTTCGATCAAGTTCTTGTCGAAACCGAACTCGATGAAAAACGTGGCGCTGCCTTCGTTCGAGTCGGACTCGATCTTGCTAACGCCGGGAATGCTGAGGAAGGATTTCTCAATCCGGTTGACCACTTCGCGCTCGACGGTGTCGGGCGAGGCGCCGGGATACGGCACGTTGACGATAATGAAGGGAATATCGACGTCGGGATTCTGGTTTACGCGCAGCTTGGACAGTGCCAGCAGCCCCATGGCCATCATCGCGATGATCAGGACGACGGTGGCGATCGGCCGCTTGATGGAGAAATCGGATAAAAACATCTTATTTCCCCTGCACGGCAACTGGCGTAGCGGCGGCGGCAACCTTGGCGACCGTCATCTGATACTTTTGGCCATTTTTGAGCGACGAATTGGGCGTACGCAGCACAACGTCGCCAGCGGCCAGGCCACTACGCACTTCCAGGTCGCCCGTGCGGGCATCGCGCGCGCCCAGCACCAGGTCGGCCTTGCTCAGCACATTACCCTTCAGGCGCCAGGTGTAGGCCTTGTCGCCCGCTTTCACCAGCGAGCTTTCGGCCAGCATCAGCGCGTCGGTGCTTTCGGCCTCGATCCGGCCCTCGCCAAACAAGCCCGACACTTTCGGCTGCGGCGAGCCGGGCGCAAAAGCGACCAGCACTTCGACCTGGCGCGTGACTTCATTGGCGGCTGGATCGACCCGCTTGACGATGCCGCGAAATTCCTGGCCGGCATAACCGTTGATCTTGAAGGTGACGTTCTGGCCCACCTTGACCGCGCTGATGCGGTCGGCCGAGACGCGCCCTTCAAAGCGCATGCTGGTCGTATCGATGATCTTGACCAATTCCTTGCCTGGCGACGCGGTGTCGCCGGCCGACACCTTGCGGTCGCTGACCACGCCGTCGAACGGCGCGCGCACCAGCGTGTGGGCCAGTTGCAGGCGCGCGCTGGCGGCGCGCGAGCGCGCTGCGGCCACTTCACTGGCGGCGGCGTTGCGGCGCACTTCGGCGTCATCCATTGCCTGGATCGAGGTCATGCCGGAGGCGCGCAGTGTTTTCATGCGGGTAACCTGGCGCTCGGCCTGCTCCAGCGCCTGCGACGACGAACGCGCCGACGCCTCGGCCGAATTGAGGCTGTCGCGAATGGCCGCTTCGTCAAGCTTGACCAGCACATCGCCTTTTTTGACGACATCGCCGTTTTCCTTGAGCACTTGCAGCACCAGTGCGGAAATTTCGGCCCGTACGTCGGCCTTGCGCTCGGGCTGAATGGAACCGGTCACGACGGGACCGGAGGCCAGCGAATTGGAATGCACGGTCAGGATATCTTCCGGCGCAATGCTCAGCACTTTCGGCGCTTCTTCCTTGCCGTCCTTCTTGTCCGCGTCATTCGGCTTGTTGCAGGCGGCCAGGGCCGCCGCGATGGCGAGGACAAGAAATGTTTTGCGCAGCATGTGATTCTCCGGAATGAACAATATTGAAACTACCAGCGTACAAGTATCCCAAAGGCACCCCAGGGCGTCAATTGCCTTGCCTGTGTACTGCGGTTTTGGATGACTGAACTGCGCAATTAGGGGGATGAGCTGCAATTGAAGTAGCATGAATTGCTCCCGCCCATTGCCTATTGAAACTTAGAAAGACTTAAACAGATAAAAAACGGCGAAGCCCATGCCGACGCCGGTGCAGATGCCCCCGCCAATTTCGACCAGCGTATGGCCCATCCGTTCCCGCAAATGGGTGTGCTCGGCGGCGCCGTTGGCGAGGCGGTTGATCGCGCTGGCCTGGCGTCCCACGTGCTGGCGCAAGCTGTTGGCGTCGATCATGACAATAAAGCCCAGCGTGACCGCCACCCCGAAAGCCGGATGGCCCATGCCTTCGCGCAGCGCGATCAGGGTCGCCATGCTGGTGACCACGGAACTATGGTTGCTTGGAAAGCCGCCGTTGCCGACCAAATTGAACGCCCAGCGGCGCTGGCGCGCGCTATTGATAAGAAACTTGATCGGGCCAACCACCAGCCAGGTCAGGAAGGGAGTGACGAGGTAACTGATATCCATTGATGCCTTCTAAAAATCGATGCGGTAGATGCTCGGCAGAATTATCGCAGATGACCGGCGCCGCAGCCACATCCGCTGCGCCTCGGCCGGCCCCGCTACGGTTAAACTGGCGGGAGTGTGTCATTTCGGCGAACACGACGGCAAAGGAACAGCATGAAGCATTTCAGATTATCGGTAGCGGTGACCATTGTATTGATGGGCCTGGCTGGATGGTGGGGCTACCATCGCCACGGCATGCCCGGGTTGCTGTCGGCGCTGTGGATTACGGCGGTGCTTGGCATCCTCGAAGTGTCGCTCTCGTTCGACAACGCGGTCGTCAATGCCTCGGTGCTGCGCCACTGGGACGCGTTCTGGCGCAAGCTGTTTCTGACGGTGGGGATCATGGTGGCCGTGTTCGGGATGCGTCTGTTCTTTCCGCTGCTAATTGTCTCCGTAGCGACGGGCCTGGGCATGGGCGACGTCTGGCACATGGCGCTCGACACGCCGGACGTGTATGCACACCACCTTGGCGCCAATCACGCCCAGGTCGCCTCGTTCGGCGGCGCCTTCCTGCTGCTGGTTTTCCTCAACTTTTTGTTCGACGAAGAGCGGGAACTGCATTGGCTGGGATGGATCGAACAGAAGGTCGGGCAGTACGGCAGCGAAGGCTTGGCCGTGTTGGTCACCCTGTGCGCCGCGTTTGGCGCCATGTCGCTGGTGCCTGCGGCGAGCAAGCTCAGCGTGCTGGTGGCGGGCGTGCTTGGCGTAGTGGTGTATGTGGGCGTCAACTGGGTCAGCGGTTTGCTGGAAGAAGAGGAGCACGACCCGGTACTAGGCAAGATGATTTCGCGCGGCAGCATTGGCGGCTTCCTGTACCTGGAAGTGCTCGACGCATCCTTTAGTTTCGACGGCGTGATCGGCGCCTTTGCCATCACCAATGATGTTGTCATCATCATGCTGGGGCTGGCCATCGGCGCCATGTTCGTGCGTTCCATGACGGTGTATTTGGTCGATAAGGGAACCTTGCAAGAGTTCGTGTACCTGGAACACGGGGCGCACTACGCCATCGGCATCCTGGCGCTGATCATGTTCGCCAGCGTGACGTATGACATCAAGGAATGGGTGACGGGGCTGTCGGGCGTGGCGTTCATTGCCGTGTCGCTATGGTCATCGCTGCGCTATAAAAAGCAGCAGGAAGCGCTGGGCTTGAGCGTCGAGGCTTGATAAATCGGCCATTAGTGGCACAATAGGCGCGACCTTTAACCAACCACAGTCTATACACCATGCCAAAACGCGTCTTGTTCCTGTTTCTGTCACTGCTCGGGGCCGTTCTGGTCCTGCTCTCCCTGTACACCTGGTTTACGCTGAGCTGGTCGTACTCCGAGGGCGAGCGGGCCGGCTATCTGCAAAAGTTTTCCAAAAAAGGATGGCTGTGCAAGACCTGGGAAGGCGAAATCCTGCTCTCAAGCATGCCCGGCGCCATTCCCGAGCGCTTCCCGTTTTCGGTGCGCGATGACCTTGTCGCCAAGGACTTGCTGGCGGCAACGGGCAAGCGCGTGGTACTGACGTACGCGCAGCACAAGGGCGTGCCGTCATCCTGTTTCGGCGAGACCGAGCATTTCATCGAGAAAGTGGCGGTATCGCCTTGATGGCGACGACGCCGCTGACGCTGGTGTGAACCTGGCGTTGTGAGCGCTCCTGGCACGGCTCTTTACCAGCGCTTGCGCAGCATATGAACATGCGCAAGCGCGCCTACAACCAGGCAAATCAGGACAACAAGGTCTGCCACGACGACACGGGCAATCTGCGCGTTATGGCTTCCTGCAGCGGCCGCAAGAATGAGGAACGAAACGACGCTGAACAGTCCTCCAACAAAGGCAATGGATTGCAGCGCAGGTTTGAAGGCAGAGAGCAGCAAAAAGCTGCCAACAAGGCCCTGGCGTCCGACTCGTTGTTGAAAGCAAATGCAATCGTCCTGGGTGCCGTCGCACCTATCCGGACCGGTGTATTGCGCTTCGCCCAAAAAATACGGCCCAATATGCACCACTGCAGGCGAGCATGATTGCACCACCGCCAGATGCGTGCGGCGGCGGCGCGTTTGCGACAAACCGCTACATGTAGGTGGCCAGCCCGATCAGCATCGCTTCCTTTGAATAACTTCCAAAGCCACAGCACTTACAGCTTCTCCAGCTGCTGCTTGACATAATCGGCGCCCGCACCCGTGGGCGCGAGCGCCAGGTACGTTGTGTAGGCCGCCTTTGCTTTCGCGCTTTCCCCCGCCCGCAATTGGGCGTCCCCCAGATTGCGATACGCGACCGAGCGCGACGGATCCATCTTCACCGTATTGTCAAACCAGCGCGCCGCCTCCTTGTACTTTTCCTGCTTGTAAAACACAAAGCCCAGATTATTTGCCGCCAGCGCAAAATCAGGGCGCAGCTTGAGCGCCTCGGTAAATTCCGCCTCGGCCTGCACATACTGCTTTTCCTTGTACATCTGCAGCCCGCGATCGTTCGCCCGCTGCGCCAGCTGGCGCATCGACGACGGCACCGCCTGCGGCGTCACCAGTTTTTGCTCATTGCCTTGCAAATCCTTGACGGTTACCGGCGTCGCCGGCGATACCTTGCCCGGCTTTTCCTCCGCCTTGGCCACCGGTTCCGGCCGCGCCGCATCAAGCTTGGAATTGAGCGCAATTGCCTCGCTGGACAGCTGCGCGCTCTGCGGACTAAGGAACTCGGTCTCGGCCGGCAGCTCGAACACGAAGTCGCCCCCTTCCGAACCCGGCAAGCTGCCGAACGCTGGCGTCTGATTCGACACGCTGGCCACCGCCGGCGCCACATAGGCCGCCAGTTCAGTGGCGGTGATCAAGCCGTCGCCATTCAAGTCGCCCTTGCCCGCCAAACCTTGCAGCAAGGTCCAGGTGAACACCGAGTGCCCGTTCGGCCCGCCGTCCGACACCAGCTGGTCGACCCCGCCGGCAGTGAGCATCTGGCGCCCGGTGCGTTTCGCGTTATCGCGCAAAAAGTTGCCGGCCCCGCCGCCGCGCGTCAAGCCAAGGCCGCTGTAGCAGGCATCCATCACGAACAGCACGTGCTTGGCGGTGAGACTCTCGCCGATATTCTGGATCTCGGTCATGGGAATGGCGTCGGTGGCAAACTGCGCGGGGTCCGAATCGTAGGGCACGATGTAACCTAGGTCGCGCCCGGAACTCAGGTGCCGGGTGGCGCCGTGGCCCGCAAAAAACACGAAGATGCGGTCGTTCTTTTGCACCCCGCCGTGCGCCAGCCGGTCATGGAACGCGGCCAGGATGCCGCTGCGCGTGGCGGCCGCGTTTTCAAGCGCGACCACGCGCTCGGGCGCGAAGCCGAATTTGTCCACCAGCGTCTGGCGCACCCCGCGCGCGTCGCGCACCGCGTACTGCAGCTTGGGCCACTTGGGGTAGTCGTCGATGCCGATCACAATGGCCCATGAATTGGCATAGCCCTGGCTGGCGGGCGCCGCCGGCGGCGCCATCGCGGCGCCCTTGGCGGTCTTGAAAGTGGTGCCGTCCCAGCCGGCGAACTGGTAGCCGTCCGCAATCAGGCGCTCCAGGATGGCCGGCAGCGCCTTGACCGCGCGCGCGTGGATATCGTGGAACAGGATGATCCCGCGCCCTTCTTTTTCAACCGAATGGAGCACCCGTTCGGTGATCGAGGATGGCACCGGATCGGCCCAGTCGAGCGAATCGATGTTCCACATCACCGAGCGCAAATGGGCGCCCGCCAGCGTGGTCAAGCCTTCCTTGTTGCGCGCACCGTAGGGAAAGCGGAACAGCTCCGAGCGGTCCTTGTCGACCGCTTTGAGCAGCAGGTCGGTATTGAAGATCTCGGCTCGGAGCTTTTCGCCGGTTTCCTTGGACAGCTGCGCGTGCGTGTAGCTGTGGTTGGCCAGCACGTAACCGGCCCGGCTCAACTTGCGGCTCACTTCAGCGCCGGCGTTCAGTGTGGCCTTGCCGTCCGCGCCCACGGTGCCCAGGTTGGTGCCCACGTTGAAGAACACGGCCGGCACATTGTACTGCTTGAGGATGGCGGCGATCTCCTCGCTGTAGCGCCGGTGCGGGCCGTCGTCAAAGGTCAGCACCACGGTCTTGGGCGGCAGGCCGGCCCCGAAAATCTCGCCCGCTTCCTCCCTGCCGGGTGCGCCGGCGGCCGGCACCTCGGGGCGCGGCGGATACGGCAGCACCACGCCGTGCTCCTTGAGGATCGCTTCGCGGCTGTGCAGCGTCTTCAGGTAAGCGACGTAGGCTTCCCACTTCTCGCGTTTCAGTTCAATGCCACGCTGCTCGTAGCGCCCGAAGATCTGGCGGATCTCCTTTTCGTAATTGTGTTCGATCTCGGCGAGCGCATCGACGTCCTCGGAGACGCGCTTGTGCAGTTTGATGGCCGGCAGCGACGAGTCGCGCGCCACGTCGGCCAGCAGCGCCTGCAGCAGTTCGCGAAAGGCCAGCCGGTCGGCGTCGTACAAGCTCTTGTCGGACTCGATGAACTCGAGCAGGCCATGCAGGATGTCATAGCGGTCGGACCGGTTCGACGCGAGCAGCGCTGCCAGTTCGCTCTCCAGCGCCACGCCGCGCGCCTGGTTTTGGTGAAACAGCTCCTGGCCCACCTCGGTGGTGTGCGCGCGCTGTTGTACGGTCAGTGTGGCCTCGTCGGCCAGCAGCACGATGATTTTGCGGTAGTCGGTCAGCAGCTCCTTGACGCCGCGCTCGAGCAGCGCGCCCTTGGCCGGGTCGGCCGGCGCCGGGGCCACTTGGTTGCCCTGGGCGACGGGCGCGGACAGTGCGACCGGCGGCGCCGGTGGACGGGCGGCGAACAGCGCGGCAGCGCCGATGGCGCCGGCGGCGGCCACTGCGGCGCCGATTCTTGCGGGTTTGGAGATCACGATAGAGCCTGTGGGTCGAATGAGTGCGGTAAAGGTGCGTAGATTGTATTGCAACATTTGGTCCAAGGAAAGGTGAGCCGTTCGCCGCTGTGGCGCAATCGCGCAAGCAGCTGTCATCAATGCGCAATACCAGCGCGCCGCAGTTGGCTAAGCTCATGGCAAAAACACCACGTGATGGCAAAAACTACAATCCCCAGGAGACAAACCGTATGGATCGCCGTTCATTCTTACGCAGTTCGATGTATTTCACCGTGGTGTCGGCCGGCGCCAGCCTGGCCGCCTGCGGCGCAAGCGACAACAGCGACGACACCGCGCAAGCGCCGGCCGGGTCCTTTGCATTCCCGCTCGGCGTCGCCAGCGGCGACCCGAAGGAGGCGAGCTGCGTCTTCTGGACCCGCTGCCTGTCGAGCCATGGCCTCGAAACGGTGCCGGTTAGGCTCGAAGTGTCGAGCGCCAGCACCTTCGCCACGCTGGCCGCATCGGTCGACCTGTCCGCCACGCGCCAGTACGACTACACGGTGCGCGCGAAAGTGACGGGGCTTGCGCCCGGCACGCGCTACTACTACCGCTTTTGCGCAGGCCAGGACAAGAGCGTCGCCGGCCAGACCAAAACGGCGCCGGGGGCCGCGAGCGCGCCGGCCAAGATGACATTTGCCTGGATGACCTGCCAGGACTGGAGCGTGAACCACTGGGCGGCGATGGACCTGATCGCGGCCGAAGAACTCGATTTTTTGGTACACCTGGGCGACTACATCTACGAGACGGTGGGCGCCACGTTCCAGAGCGGCGCGGCGGAAGCGGCGCACGGCCGGATCACGCTGCCCGACGGCACTGCGCGCAGCGGCGCCGAAACGGGCGTCTACGCCACCAGCCTGGAAGACTACCGCACGCTGTACCGCACCTACCGCGGCGACGCGCGTCTGCAGGAACTGCACCGCAAGTTTCCGATGATCGCGATCTGGGACGACCACGAGTTTTCCGACGATTGCTGGCAGGACCACCAGACCTACAACAACGCCAACACGCGCCAGACCGAGCGCCGGCGCAGTGCCACCCAGGCCTGGGCCGAGTACATGCCGATCGACTTTGGCGACGTCTCGTTCGACCTGGGCAAACCTGGCCACGAGAACATCCGCATTTACCGCGACTTCCGCTTCGGCACACTGATGCACCTGGTGATGACGGACCAGCGCCTGTACCGCGACGACCATGTGGTGGGCGAAGCCGAACTGGCAACGCTGACCGGCCACGATCGGCTGCAGGGCGACGACAAGATCGGCGCGCGTTATTTTGTGCCGCTGCCGGTGCTGCAGCAGTTCGAGCTGGTCGACAGCCAGGTGCTGGGGCACGCGCCGTCGATCCTGGGCCGGGCCCAGACCGAGTGGTGGAAGGACACGCTCAAGGGCGCCACCGCAAGCTGGAAAGTATGGGGCAACGAAGTCACGCTCAACCGCATGCAGATCGACCTGCGCGCTCTAGCCCCGGCGCCGTACGACAAGCAGTACGTGGTCAATGCCGACGCCTGGGACGGCTACCCGAGCCACCGCGCTGACTTGATGACATTCCTGAAGGCGAACAGCATCAAGAACGTGGTGGCGATCACGGGCGACCTGCATGCGTTCCAGTGCGGGACCATCCGCGACAATGCGCATCCTGCGGTAGGCACGCCCGTGGCGGTCGACTTTGTGGCGGCCGGCATCAGCAGCGACTCGTTCTACCGTTATCTGCGCGACGGCGCCGGCGCCACGCCGCTGGCGCCGCTGGTGGCAACGCCGGCCACCTTCGACGCTGTCATTCGCGGCAATAACCCGGACTTTGCGTATGCCGACCATGACGCGCAGGGGTTTGCGGTGGCCACCGTGACGGCGGCCAGTTTTGTGGTCATGTTCAACAAGGTCAAGCCCTTGAATGCGGATGGCAGCAAGCCGGCGTCGCCGCTGCTCAAGCGCACCCGCATCACGCTGGCGTCAGGGTCGACCAGCCCGGTGGTGGAAGACAACGTGTGAGGTCGGAAAAAGCGTTGGCCCGCTTCCGCAAGGCGCCCGGCCTCTACAGCGTGCCGCTGACGCGTAGGTCGAAAAAGGCCGAAGGCCGCATTCCGACAAGCGCCGTCGAGACACTTGCCGCAACCAGGGCCTTGGCCTTGCCCTTGACCTTGGCCTTTACCGCCCTACGGCAATCACCAAGTCGGCTCCGCGCGCCAGCAGCACCAACGAGCAGGCGAAAAAAAAGCGGCGCATGCGCCGCCCGGCATTTACACTTTCACTGGCATCGCCGAAGGCTGGCTCAAGCGACCGATGACCTGGTGCGTCATCGTGGCCGACGTTGCGCGCTGCACTGCGCCGGCGGCGCTTTCGACCTGCTCGAGCCGAATTGCCTGCTTGGCCGCCACCAGCGTTGCCGTATCGGCTTCCAGGCGGCGCGACTCCAGTTCGAGCAACAGCTGCTTGGCCTCGGCCATCTCGCGCGTGGCGAGGGCCGCCTTGCGCTGCATCTCGGCGTGCGCCTGGGCGCTGTCAAGCAGCAAGCGCTGGGCGTTGCGCTTGTCGACGGCCGACTGCGCCGCGCTTTCCTGAGCCGCCTCGAGCTGGCGCGCCATGTCGGCCTGCTCCTGCTCGGCGTCGGCGCGCAGGCGGGCCGCCTTGCATGCTGCCTGCTCCGACGCCACGCGCGCCGCGATGGCCGCGTTGGCGCGTTCGTCGGCGGCGGCCTTGTGGCGCTGGGTCGCCAAGGTTTGTTCAATCAGCGACAGCGAAGCGCGTTCGGCCGCCAGCGTTTGCGAGGCCAGCTCCAGCTTCAGCTTTTCATTGTGGGCGCGCTCGGCCTGGACCCGGCCCAACTCGGACGCCATGCGCAGCTGCGCGATGACCGCGTCGGCCGCTGCCGCCTTGTCGGCCGCGGCGCTGGCCGTTTGCGCCAGCAGCGCGCTGGTGCTGTCAATTTCCGCGCGCTGCGCCTGCTCCAGGCGGCGCTCCGCGTCCGCCATCTGGCGCATCAGCAGCGCCTGCGCCTGTTCCGCATCGGCGCGGGCGTGGGCGGCGGCCGCCGCCTCCTGTTCGGCCGCCAGCCGCTCTTGCAAGCGCACCAGTGCGCCCTGCTCGGCCAGCGCGTGCTCGTGCTCGGCATGGGCCAGCAACGCCGACTGCGCCGCTTTTTCGCTTGCCAGCGCCGCGCTTTGTTCCTGCAGCGCGACCTGTTCGGCGATCGACGCCACCAGCGACTGCTCGGCATCATTCTCAAGCGCGGCCGCAGCGGCCGACGCGGTGGCCAGCGCCGCGCGCTCCTCGGCCAGGGCGCGGGCGCGCTGCTGCTGCTCGGCCTCGAGCGCGGCGGCGGCGGCGGCGGCCTGCTCGGCCAGTTTGCGTTCAGCGGCCTTTTCGGCGGCAATGCTTTCCGCTTCCACCCGTGCGTGCACTTCCAGGCTGGCGTCGTCTTCGGCCTTGGCGCGCGCCAGCGCCACTTCGCGCAGCTTGCGGTCCACTTCAATGCGCGCTTCGGTCGCGCTCATGATGCGCGCCTCGGCTTCGCGCCGCGCCTCGGCGCTGGCGGCCGCCATCTGTTCCAGGCGCTCACGGTGCATTGCCGCGTCGCGCAATTCCTTTTCCGACTGCAGACGCAGATGGATCGATTTGGAAGCCATCCGCTCGGACTCGGCCTGGGCGATCGCGATCGCCTCGCGCTCCTGTTCCACGTGGGCCAGGGCGCGCGCTTCCTCCAGCGCACGCGCTTCGGCCACGGCGCGGGCAAAGGCGGCGGCCAGCGCCACCTGATCGGCCTTTTCGCGCTGCACCGTCAGCTCCAGCGCTTCGGCCTCGGCGTCGGCCAGCAGTTCGGCGGTCTGGCGCGCGCCGCGCGCCTGGCGTTCGCGTTCGCGCGCCAGCGTGGCCACGCGCGCGTCGGCGCTGGCGATGTGCAGCACTTCCTCGCGCGCCGCGTGAACGGCGGCGACCCGCTCGACCGCCTGCAGGCGCGCCTGTTCGGTGTGCAGCATCAGCTCGTCGGCGGCGCGCGCAGCCAGTTCGGCCATGACCGCTTCCGCTTCGATCTGCTCCGCGGCGCGGCGGCGCGCCTCCTCCTCGGTCTTGGCGCGCGCTTCGGCGGCCAGCTTGATCTGGGTATCGGCTTCGACGCGGGCGCGCAGCTCGGCCGTTTCCAGGCGCACCGCTTCGAGCCGCTCCAGGCTCGCCTGCGCGGCCAGGCGCAGCGTCTCCAGTCGGTCGCGGTTGGCTTCGATGGCCTCCTCCGAAGCTTGCGCATTTTGCAGCGCGGCGGCGGCGGCGGCGGCATCCATCGCGGCGCGCTCTTCGGCCAGCGAGCGGGCGCGGGCCTCGGCATGGGCCCGGCTCTCGGCCGCGCACGACGCCTTGGCCTCCGCCTCGACGCGCGCAATCGCCTCGTGAATGGCCCGCATTTCCGACTTGGCCCGTCCCGGCGCGCCGGCCTGCGCTTGATTGTCCGCCACCGGCAAAGCAATGGTGATATCGGCGTCGTCGTGCAGGCAGGCTGTGGATTCCATCGTCTTCTCGCTATAAGAGCCCTCCGCAGACGGGTAGGCGTACAGCGATTATCAGGCGACCGGCCGATTGGCGGCGTACCGAGCAGAAGCCTAAAACCCGCCCAATTCGCCAGATGGCAATTCTTTTTTAATTGGGGTCAGACCTCCGGTTTTGTGCAATATTGCCAATTTATAACGCGTTATCCGATACTTTATTTAACTCGTCATTTCCGAGTATTACGAAGCGACACCAAGATATTGACTAGCGAATAGCAACCGTCAGGCCAGCTGAGAAATCGCAGCCAACCGGAAATGTTGAACAATTGAGGTCTGACCCCGATGTTGTTGTCAGGCGGGCCAGAGGGGGGGCTCGTCCATGAGGGCGATTTGCTCGCGCAGTTCGAGGATTCTGTCTTGCCAGTAACGTTGGGTGTTGAACCACGGGAATGCGGCGGGAAAGGCGGGGTCGTCCCAGCGCCGTGCCAGCCAGGCGCTGTAGTGGATCAGGCGCAGCGTGCGCAGCGCTTCGACCAAATTCAGCTGGCGCGGCTCGAAGTCGCAAAAGTCTTCGTAGCCGGCCAAGATGTCGCTCATCTGGCGCACCATGTCGGCCCGCTCGCCCGACAGCAGCATCCACAAATCCTGGATCGCCGGCCCCATGCGGCTGTCGTCGAAGTCGACGAAATGGGGACCGTCGCCCGTCCACAGCACGTTGCCGGCGTGGCAGTCGCCGTGCAGCCGCAGCGACGGCGTCGCGCCGGCCCGGTCGTAGCAGCGCCGCACGCCATCGAGCGCCTGCGCGGCCACGCTGCTGTACGCAGCGAGCAGCTCGGGAGGAATAAAGTCGTGCGCCAGCAGGTAGTCGCGCGGCTCGGTGCCAAAGGTCTCGATGCTCAGCGCGGGCCGCTCGGCGTAGGTGCCAAGCGCGCCAACGGCGTGGATGCGCCCGATGAAGCGCCCGCTCCACTCGAGCGTGGCCGGGTCGTCCAGCTCGGGCGCCCGCCCACCCTTGCGCGGGAAGACGGCGAAGCGAAAGCCGCCAAAGCTGTGCAGCGTGCCGCCGCCCAGCGTCAGCGCCGGCACCACGGGAATCTCGCGCTCGACCAGTTCATCGACAAAGCGGTGCTCTTCCAGGATGGCGGCGTCGCTCCAGCGCGCCGGCCGGTAGAACTTGGCCACCACGGGCGGCCCTTCTTCCATGCCGATCTGGTACACCCGGTTTTCGTAGCTGTTGAGCGCGAGCAGGCGGCCGTCGGAAAACAGGCCGACGCTGTCGAGCGCGTCGAGCACGCATTCGGGGCTGAGGGTGGCAAACGGGTGCAGCGGCGGTGTCTCCATGCGCGCTATTGTACGGCCCAAGCTTGGCGCGCGACCAGCGAATAAGTGCGTCGATCGGGCCCCGACGCGTTAAACTAGCGCCTTCAACGACGATTAAGAGCCCCGCCATGCAACTCGACCAGCCCCTTTCAGAAAAAGAATTCAACGAACTCGATCAGTTTTTGCTGTCGGACCGCTCGTCCGACGACGCGATGACGATGGATACCCTGCACGGCTACATGACCGCCATTGCGATCGGCCCGGAAACCATCATGCCGGCCGAATGGCTGCTCAAGGTCTGGGGCGACGATGCGGCCGCGGCGCCCAAATGGAAAAACGCCAAGGAAGAGGAGCGCATCGTCGAACTGATCATGCGCTTCATGAACGAGGTGCTGGTGACGTTCGAGGTGGCGCCCAAGGAATTCGAGCCGCTCTTTTGCGAGCACGAGGAAGACGGCGAAACCCTGATCGACGCCGAAGCCTGGTGCTGGGGCTTCTGGGAAGGCATGGAGCTGCGAGCCGGTTCGTGGGACCCGATCTGGCAGTCCGACCTGGCACCCCTGATGCGCCCGATCTACCTGCTCGGCGCCGACGAGATCGAAGAAGCCGAACTGGCCGAAGTCGACAATCCGGTCAAGGGCCACAAGCTGGCCGTCGAGATCGAGGCGAACCTGCCGGCCATCTACAAGTTCTGGGTTCCGCTGCGCAAAGGTCCCGTGCAAACGCTCAAGCGCGACGAGCCGAAGGTCGGCCGCAATGACGACTGCCCTTGCGGCAGCGGCAAAAAATACAAGAAGTGCTGCGGCGCCGACGGCGCAGAATAAGCCGCCCCGCATCAAGCCAAGCCGCCCGCAGTCTAGGCGGCTTTTTCACGCCCGTGCAACCTGATCAATCCATTCAAGTCGCCGGCGCCGGCACCGGCCGCGCCGACGGGCGCGCCGCTGGCGGCCCGTCGCCGAGCGGCTCGGCAAGCCGGCTTTGCACCAGCGCGGCGATCACGTCGGACTGGGTCACGATGCCGGCAAAGCGCCGTTCGGCGTCGATCACGGGAATATGGTGCAAGCCGCTGTTGGCCATCAGCGGCACCAGTTCGACGATCGGCGTGTCGACAAAGGCCGAACTGATATGGGTACTCATGATCTGCCCGACCACTTCCGGCTTGTCCGAATGGGTGTGGCGCGTGCGCACGATCAGCTGGCGCAAGCGCGCGCCCAGCGTGCGGAAATCATCGAGGTCGCTGTAGCGCAAAAAATCTCCTTGCGAGACCATGCCGATCACGCGCCGCGCGCGGTTCAGCACCGGGATCGCGTGCACCTGGTGGTAGCGCATCATGCGCCAGGCTTCGCCCAGCTCGGTCGAAAACTCGGCCGTAAGCGCATGGGTGGACATGATGGCGCCGCAGGTGATGACGCCGAAGCGGCGCGAATACGCATGCGCTTCGGTGGCCAGGATGATGTTTTCAAGGTCGTCGCGGCTGACGTCGAGCACCTGCCCGTAGTGCGCCAGCACGTCGTCGAGGTCTTCGCGCTGAAAGCCCAGGCGCGCGCTGGGCACGACGTCGCCGGTGGCGTGCGGATTTTCCAGCACCGAGCGCTGCGGATGCGGATAGCGCTTGCCGCTGAGGTTATTGAACGCCAGCGCGGCCAGCACCATCAAGGCCGAATTGAGCGCCACCGGCAGCAGTGCGAATTGAAAACCCATCGCGTGCACGGCGGGGCCGGCCAGCACGGCCGTCAGCCCGACCGCGCCGCCCGGCGGATGCAGGCAGCGCAGCGCGAACATGGCGCCAATGGCCGCCGCGCCCGCGAGCGGCGCGGCCAGCCAGTGGCCGCCGCACAGCTTGTAGCAGGCCACTCCCGCCAGCGCCGACACCACATTGCCCCCAAAGACGGCCCAGGGCTGGGCCAGCGGGCTGCCGGGCAGGCAAAACAGCAGCACGGCCGAGGCACCCATGGGTGCGATCAGCCACACGCCTGCGCTTCCCAGCCACAGCATCGACAAGCCGGCCGCGGTAGCCAGTGCGCACAGCGCGCCGGCAACCGCGCGCAGTTGTTCGGACAGGGGAACGGTCGGCTTGGCGGGCAGTAGATTTTGCAGCCAGGAAGGAATGTCGTTTGGCATTGTTGAAGATGCGAAAAACATGAATTAGAGCACAAGCGCCCCTTCGCTGCATTGCTTGATACTTTGCAAACACGCGCCGGGGCACGCCGCTAGCATGGACACATCAGTCCGTCATAAAAGGGGAATGCCATGATCCGCACCTGCCTGTTCGCCAGCATGCTCTCGCTCACTTGCCTGCCTGCGCACGGCGCCGCCAGCCTGTACACGGACTTGTATGGCAAGGCCTGCAAGACGGTGGAACTGGACCGCGGCAGCGGCGCCAGCACGCGCCAGTGCGCCGGCGTGGGCGGCTTCAGCCTGCTGGTGCACGAGGCGCGCGCGCAAACGTCGATCGATATCGTCACCCCGCGCGGCGCAGTCTATCCGCTCGAGTATTGGGAAGTGGTCACGCCGGGCTTGTCGCGCGTGGGGCGCAAGGCCGAGTGGCGTGTCGAGGAGCGTAATGGCAAGCCGACGCCCACCGCGCTGCTGGTCAGGCTGGACACGGGCAATACGATCCTGGAAGGCCCGCGCGAGGCGGCCGGCACAATCATCACGGCGGCGCGCATCGCCAGCGATGGGGCATGCGTGGTGTATCAGGGCGATGGCGCGTTAAAAACGGCTGACACGGCGGCGCGCAGCGCGGTAGTGGAGTCCGGGCGCAAGTGCCTGGGGGTATTTTCAACCTCCGGGCGCGTCCGCACGGAACTTGCCAACTAAGACGGATACATGGCCCCCGGTCGGGGACGATGTCGTGTCATTACTGCCCGCGCGGACCCTTGTCGGCGCCCTTGTGATCCTTGGCGCCATCATTCTGGTGGCGTCCATCAACTTCATGCGATTCAGCACGCTGGCGATTGTTGTCGGCGTCTTGCACAGCCTGCTGCGCTTCACGTTGCTGCTGCTCGCGCGTGTCTTCGATAGGCTTGGTCATGGCACTCTCCTTCATGTGATTGAATGAGGACGATACGCGACCTTGCCCTGCCCGACTGTTCGACAGGCAACATAAGAACCCATAAACTTTTACGGTCCCGGCAACCTGTCCAGCGCTTCGCGAAACGGCAAGCGTTCCACTTCCGGCGCGCGCAGCAAGCGGTCCATGCCGTCAAAGGTGCTGTCGGCCAGGGCCCAGGCCAGCGGCGTATCGTTATTCGCCTGCATGCCAAACCACAAAAACCGCTGGGGATCGTCGCGCCGCTCGGCCGAGACGGCAAACGTGGCGCGCGCGGCGCGCGTATTGAACAAGCCCAGCGGCGGGGCCAGCAACTCGGACAGGAACGTCATGTCGAGCCTTGCCGCCAGCGGCGCCAGCCGGCCCGACGGCGCCATCGCGCCCGGCGAATTGCTGATCACCATCACCACCGGCTCGATCACGAAGCCGCGCGCGCGCCAGCGCTCGAGCATCGGGCGCATTGCAAAGAGCAGGTCGCGCACCGATTCCACGCCCGAATTTTCAAAGTAGCCGCCATCGATCACCCGCCCCCACGGGTAGCGCGCCTGGCCCGCCTCGCACACGGCGGCGCGGCCGTTGCGCTGGCAGCCCGACACCGTTCCCGCCGGGCTGATGTAGCTAAAGCGCGCGCTGTTGTGCACCGCCGTGGCCAGACTCATCTGGCGCAAGTCGAGCATGGGATCGAAGGCGTCGTAGGCGTCCGGGAAACGCCCGTCGATCACCAGGTCGCTGGCGATGACGCGGTTGCCGCCGTCGACCAGCGTGGCGTTGAGCAGCAGCGAAGGCACGTCGAGCGCGCCGTCTTCGCTCCACAAGGTGTCGAAGCGCTGCGCGAAACGCTCGCTACCGGTGGCCTTGCGCCAGCCATGCTCCCAGCCCTGCTCCATGGCGCGCGCGCGGTCGGCGCTCGGCATGCGAAATGGCAGCAAGCGCTGCAGCATGTCAGGATACAGCAGGTAGCCCAGCGTCGGCGACAGGTAATCCTGGCGCAGCATGGCGCGCACGCAGGACTGGTACATGGCCGCCGGATGCGCGCGCGCGCATTGGCTGCGCGCCAGTGTGTCGCTGCCGGCGTCGGCCATCAGCGCGGCGAAGGTGGCGCCCGCCAGGCTGCCGCCGGACACCCCGCTCAGGGCAAACAGATGGCGGCCGAAGCGCGATGCGCTCTCGTCCTGCAGCTTGGCCAGCACGATGCCGGCCCAGTAGGCGGCGCGGATGCCGCCCCCTTCAGCGGCCACCAAAAACAGTGGGAAGGGCGTACCGGCGCGCAGTTCGCCCCGCGCCGCGCGCGACTCGAGCCAGGCGTCGAGATGCTCGTCGACCTGGCGCCGCATGCTCACGCCCTGATCTGCTTCGATCAGGGCGATGGCGTGGTTGTCGTTCCAGGCGCTAAAGGCAATGAACAGCAGCAGCGGCGCGGCCGCCATCGACGGCAGCCTGGCCTGCTTGAAAAAATACGTCAGCACCAGGTCGCCGAACAGGATCCAGCTGGCCAGCGCAAAGCACAGCAGCACCGGCGCGGTAACGAACGAGGTCACTTCAACCGGCTTCCACCAGACCGCGAACAGCAGCGCAAAGGTGCAGGAGATGGCGAGCACGACCGTGCCCAGGGTGCGCTGCTGCAGCGAGCCAAAGCGCACCTGCAGCTTTTGCCCCGGCTCAAAACCGCCAAAGCGCGAGGCGAACCAGCTGCGCCGCTTGACGACGAACAGGGCGATGGCAAGCGTGGTTGCCAGGCAGGCCAGCGCCAGCGCCGCCAAGCCCAGGCGGCGAAACTGCAGCGTGAGCACGGCGCCGGGCAGCACGGCCAGCACGCGCGGCAGCCACAGCCGCATGCCATTGACAAAAGGCGTGTCGCTGCGGTCGATGACGGAGGTGTGCTCGAACACGCGGCCAAGCGTCAGGCGCGCGCTGTACCAGGCCGACAGCGACCAGGTGGCCACCGAAAATAGAAATAAGGGAAAGTTCCAGCCGGGCTGGCTGACTAGGCGCAGGCATTCGGCGCCCTGCGGCACGCCCACCAGGCCGATTGCGCCCAGCACGGTCAGCGTCACGCTGTAAAAACAGCGCCACAGGAGCGAACCGATTTCCTTCAGGCGATCGCCAATTTCGCGCACCAACTGCAACATGCAACTTCCCCTCGCGGACACCTTTGTTAAGGAACATCACAAGGGTGACTGCTGGGGCTGCTAGCGGAGTTGCGCGAAATCAAAGAAATGCGCGTGGACTACCAGATCGTAGCGCTTAATCGAGCTTGATGAAATGCTCGCGGTAGTAGCGCAGCTCTTCGATCGATTCGATGATGTCGGCCAGCGCCGTGTGCTTCTGGTGCTTCTTGAAGCCGCCGACGATGCCCGGCTTCCAGCGCTTGCACAGCTCCTTGAGCGTCGACACGTCCAGGTTGCGGTAGTGGAAAAACGCTTCCAGCTTGGGCATGCCGCGCACCATGAAACGGCGGTCCTGGCAAATGGTATTGCCGCACATCGGCGACTTGCCGGCCGGAACCCACTGCTTCAGGAAGGCGATCAATTCAAGCTCGGCCTGCGCTTCCGTCACGGTCGAGCTCTTGACGCGCTCGATCAAACCGGAGCGGCCATGGGTGCCCTTGTTCCACGCATCCATCTTGTCGAGCGCTTCGTCGGACTGGTGGATCGCAAACACGGGACCTTCGGCCAGGATATTCAGATGCAGGTCGGTAACGACCACGGCCACCTCAATGATCAGGTCGGTATCCGGTTCGAGGCCCGTCATTTCCATGTCCACCCAGACCAGGTTGAACTCGTTCGGACGCTGCTGCGCGGCCGGTGCCGGGATGGCTGCGGGTATTTCAGTGGCTTGTGACATAATTCTCTCTTGGCCTAAACAATCCTGCATTTTCTCACAGGCACCGAATGTATTCATCTGCGTTTTCAATTTTGTTCGTCAGTTTCTTCATCCTGACGCTGGCGCTGCGCTTCTGGCTGGCGTCGCGCCAGGTGCGCCACGTCAAAGCGCACCGCGGCGCGGTCCCGGCCGAATTTGCCGCCAGCATCCCCCTTGCAGCGCACCAGAAGGCGGCCGACTACACCGCCGCCAAAACCACCTTTGGCTTGCTCACGCTGTTTGTCAGCAGCGCCGTGCTGATCGGCTTCACGCTGCTGGGCGGCCTGCAATGGCTGTCGATGACGCTGCTGCCGCTGACCGGCGCGGGCATGACCTACCAGTTGGCGCTGCTGGCCGCCTTCGCGCTCGTCAGCGGCCTGCTTGACCTGCCTTTCGACTACTATCGCCAGTTCATGCTGGAGCAGCGCTTTGGTTTCAACAAGATGTCGGTGGGCCTGTGGCTGGCCGACATGGCCAAGGGCGTGGCGCTTGGCGCGCTGATCGGCCTGCCGCTGGTCTGGGTGGTGCTCACGCTGATGGACAAGACGGGTCCGCTGTGGTGGTTGTACGCCTGGCTGGTCTGGAGCGGCTTTCAGTTGTTGCTGATGGTACTCTACCCGACCGTGCTGGCGCCCCTGTTCAATCAATTCACGCCCCTGCAGGACGCCAGCCTGCAGGCGCGCATCGAAGCGTTGATGCAGCGCGTGGGCTTTGCCTCCAAGGGGCTGTTCGTGATGGACGGCTCCAAGCGCAGCGCGCATGGCAACGCCTACTTCTCCGGCTTTGGCGCCAACAAGCGCATTGTGTTCTTCGACACCTTGCTCGCGCGCCTGGCGCCCCAGGAAATCGAAGCGGTGCTGGCGCATGAACTGGGCCACTTCAAGCTCAAGCACATCGTCAAGCGCATTGCCGTCATGTTCGCCGTCTCGCTGGCCTTTCTGGCGCTGCTGGGTTTTCTCAAGGAGCAGACCTGGTTTTACCAGGGCTTGGGCGTCGATCCCGTGCCCGGCAGCGGCAACGACGCCATGGCGCTGATCCTGTTCATGCTGGTGCTGCCGGTGTTCACCTTCGTGTTCTCGCCCCTGACGTCGATCAGCTCGCGCAAGCACGAATTCGAGGCCGACGCTTTTGCCGCCACCCATTCCAGCGCGCGCGACCTGGTCTCGGCGCTGGTCAAGATGTATGAAGACAATGCCTCGACGCTGACGCCCGATCCCCTGCACTCGGCTTTTTACGACTCCCATCCGCCGGCCTCCGTGCGGATCAAGCAACTGAACCTGGCGGCCACATGACCCACACTGATACGCTCAATGCCACCCTGGCCGAAACGCACTGCGCCGAGAACGCTCCCGCCCTGGACGCCGGCGCCATCGATGACCTGCTGGGGCTGCTGCCCGGCTGGGCTATCATCGACGGCAAGCTGCAAAGCAGCTTCTCGTTCGCCAATTACTACCAGACCATCGCGTTCGTCAACGCCATCGCTTGGGTCAGCCACCAGCAAGACCACCATCCGGACCTGATGGTCTCCTACAAGCTGTGTGCGGTCAGCTACACCACCCATTCGGCTGCCGGCGAACTGTCGCTCAACGACTTCATCTGCGCGGCCAAGGTCAGCGCCCTGTATGTGCAGCGGACGGCTCAGTGAACGGCACAGCGAACAGCCCCATGAATAAAATCACCGGTACCATCATCGCCGGCCACGGCCGCCATTACGTGGCCGAAGCCGACGGCCGCAAGCTGCAATGCGTCACCCGCCAGCGCAAGACCAATATCGCCGTGGGCGACGTCGTCAACCTAATGATGACGTCCGATGACCAGGCCGTCATCGAATCGACCGCCGAGCGCAAGACGCTGCTGTACCGCTCGGACCAGTACAAGTCCAAGCTGTTGGCTGCCAACCTGACGCGCCTGTTCATTGTCGTAGCGACCGAACCCGGTTTTGCCGACGACCTGATTTCGCGCTCGCTGGTGGCCGCCGAAGCGGCCGGCATCGACGCCCACCTGATCCTCAACAAGACCGACGTCGCCGACCTGCTGCCCAAGGCGCGCGAGCGCCTGCTGACCTACACCTCGCTCGGCTACCCGTGCCACGAAGTGTCGGCGCGCGGCAATCCGGAGCACGCGGTGGCCACCTTGATGCCGCTGCTAACTGGCCAGTCGTCGATCTTCATCGGCCAGTCCGGCATGGGCAAGTCGTCGCTGATTAATTTGTTGGTGCCGGACGCCGACATCGCGGTGCGCGAAATTTCAGCCGCGCTCGACACCGGCAAGCACACCACCACCTTTACGCGCCTGTATTCGCTGGGCGAAGGTTCGTCGATCATCGACTCGCCCGGCTTTCAAGAGTTCGGCCTGTACCACCTGTCCGAAGGCATGCTCGAACGCGCCTTTGTGGAATTCACCCCCTACCTGGGCGGCTGCAAGTTCTACAACTGCCGCCATCTGATCGAGCCCCAATGCGCCATTTTGCAGGCGCTCGAAGAAGGCAAGATCGCGCGTTTTCGGCACACCCTGTATGGACAGCTGCTGCACGAATCGGCCCAGACGCTGTATTGACGGGGCATTGACGTTCCATTCGCTGTAGAGGATCGTCGCTTTTTTGTTGCTCAAGGCATACAATCGCTGCATACACCGGCGAGGCGATTCCATGGACATGTTCACGGCAGACGACAAGGTAGCGCAGTGGGAAAGCGCCCTGCTCCCGCTGCGCGGCGCCGAGCGCTTGCCGCTGCTGCTGCCGCTGGCCTGGCACCTGCGCCAGCGCGACACGCGCCGCGCCCTGGCGTTCGCCACCGAAGCACTGGCCCTGCTGCCCGATTCTTCCCTGCCCGACTCCTCCCTGCCCGACCCCGAACACGCCAGCCAGGTGGCGCGCATGCACCTGGTGCACGCCGAAGGCAAATGGCTGGACGGCCACCTCGATGATGCGCAAGCGCGCGCCACCGACGTGCTGCGGCGCTTTGCCGCGCTCGATGACCGGGCAGGCTGCGCCGACAGCCACTGGCTGCTGGCCTGGATCGCCGTCGATCAGGGCAAGCATGGCGCCAGCGACGCCGCCCTGGCCGCCGGCGCCGCGCAGGCGCGCCTGGGCGGGGACATGTTGCGCGCCGAGCTGGCCGATGCGGCCCGTGCGCGCTGGGCAGTGCTGGTTAAGCGCAACAGCGCGGTGGCGCAATGGGGCGGCCAGTTCAATGCGCATACGCGCGTGGCCGACCCTGCGCTGGCGACCTGGGTCAACGATTTCCTGGCGCTGGCCGCCAGCCAGACGGGCGACTTTGGCGCCGCCGCCGGCTACTTTATTGGCTGCTACGAATGTGCGCTTGAGAGCGGCCAGCTGCGCGCGGCGATCATCGCCGCCACCAACATCGGCGAAGACTTCACGCTGCTGGGCGACCATCACTCGGCCCTTGAATGGATGCAGCGCGCGCTGGAGCTGGCGCGCCCCACCGGCTGGCCGCGCAGCGTGGGCGCCTGCCTGATGCACACGGCCGACACCTTGCGCCGCCTGGGCCAGCTCGACCCGGCGCACGACCTGCTGCAAGAAGCGCTGACGATTTTAAAACCCCTGGCCGGCGCCCGCAGCTACGCCATTGCACTGCAGTACCTGGGCGACCTGTCGCTCGACCAGGGCGACTTCGACGCCGCGCTGAACGCCTTTACCCGGCTCGAAGCGCGCGCCGACGTGCTTGGCCAGTCGGACTTTCACAGCATTGCACGGCGCGGCCAGGCACACGCGCTGGGCCGGCTGGGCCGCGCCGACGAAGCGCTGGCCGTGGCCGCGCAAGCGGTGGCCATCAGCGTGGCCGACGACAACCCGCACAACCAGATCGCCGCGCTGCGCGTAATGGCCATGGTCCACTCCCAGCATCCGCGCCACGGCCTGCCCGCGCCGGAGGGCATGACCGAGCCGAACGCCGCCCTGCACTACTTGGTGCAGGCATTGGCGCTGGCAGCGACCATCGAAGGCTATACCGTGCCGGGCGACCTGTACGACGCCATGGCGCGCGAATACGCCGCCGCGGGCGACTTTCGGCGCGCCTACGAAGTGGCCATGGCCGGCTCGCTCGCGCGCGAAACCACCCACAGCCAGGAAGCGACCAACCACGCCATTGCGATGCAGGTGCACCACCAGACCGAGCACGCGCGCAACGAAGGCCACCACCACCGCGAACTCGCCGCCTCCGAAGCGCGGCGCGCCGAGGTGCTGGCCCGCACCAGCGCCACGCTCGAACGCCTCTCGACCATTGGCCAGGAAATCACCGCCCACCTCGACGCGGCCGCCGTGTTTAGCGCGCTCGACCGCCACATCCACGGCCTGCTCACGGCCAGCACCTTTGCCATCTACATGACCGACCCGGCGCACACCGAGCTGCAGCGCGCCTTTGGGGTGGAACTGGGGCAGGCGCTGCCCCCGCATGCGATCGCACTCACGCACCCGTCGGCGTACGCGGTGCGCGCGCTGCTGGAACGGCGCGAAATCTACATCGCGCACTGGCCCGACTGCGAACATCAACAGGTGGTGCCCGACACCCTGGTCAACATGAGCGCCCTGTTCGTGCCGCTGACGGCCGGCGAACGGGCGATCGGCGTGATGACGGTGCAGGCCCCGCAGTCGCATGCCTATGGCGAAAACGAGCGGATGATTTTTCGCACGCTGTGCGCCTACGGCGCCATTGCGCTCGACAACGCCGACGCCTACCGCCAACTGCAAGATGCACAGGCGCAGCTGGTGTCGCAGCAAAAGCTGGCCGCGCTCGGCGCGCTGATGGCCGGCGTCGCCCACGAATTGAACACCCCGATCGGCAACAGCTTGCTGATTGCCTCGACCATGCAGGAAAAGACCAGCGAGATCGAAACGCTGATGAACGGGCGCGGCTTGCGCCGCTCCGAACTGGCCGCTTTCGTGGCGGACTCGCAAAAGGCAGCCGCGCTGGTGATGCGCGGGTTGACCAGCGCGGCCGACCTGGTCAACAGCTTCAAGCAGGTGGCGGTGGACCGCACCACCGAGCAGCGGCGCTTTTTCAATTTGCAGCAGGTATGCCACGAGATCATCGCCACCATGATGAACCGCATCCGCGCCGCCGACCATCGGATCGAGATGGACGTGCCCGACACGATCGGCATGGACAGCTATCCCGGCCCGTTCGGCCAGGTGATCACCAACTTCATCGCCAACGCCTTGCTGCATGGGTTCGCGCCCGGCGTGTCCGGCACGATGCGCCTGTCGGCCGCGCTGACGGGCGAGGCCCGGGTGCAGGTGCGCTTTGCCGACGACGGCGTGGGCATCCCGAGCGAACATCTGGGGCGCATTTTCGACCCGTTCTTCACCACCAAGCTCGGTCAGGGCGGCAGCGGCCTGGGGCTGTCGATCAGCTATAACATTGTCTCGTCGCTGCTGGGCGGGCAGATCGGGGTGAACAGCGGCTTGAACAATGCAGACAGCGCCGGTACCTGCTTCACGCTCGATCTGCCCTTGCGCGCGCCCGAGCAGGCGCCGGACGCCGGCAGCATCTACTGAAGACCGGCAGCGCTGCGCAACGGGGCAACTTGTCTATACATTCACCACGCACACCCTCGACAAAGGAAACCCTTATAATTGCTCGGACAACACTCGCAACCGGCCGTCCCCATGCCCCCAAATACACCAATCAAGCACTTCCTGCAGTTTTCCGACTTCACGCTCGACGAGTTCAACTACGTCATCGCGCGCGCGGCGGTCATCAAGCGCAAATTCAAGGCCTACGAGGTGTACCACCCGCTGGTGGACCGCACCCTGGTGATGGTGTTCGAGAAAAATTCAACCCGCACCCGTCTCTCGTTCGAAGCCGGCATGCACCAACTGGGCGGCGCCGCCATCTACCTGAACACGCGCGACAGCCAGCTGGGGCGCGGCGAACCGGTCGAGGACGCGGGCCAGGTCATCAGCCGCATGTGCGACATCATCATGATCCGCACCTTCGGCCAGGACATCATCGAGCGTTTCGCGGCCAATTCGCGCGTGCCGGTAATTAACGGGCTGACCAACGAACACCACCCGTGCCAGGTACTGGCCGACATTTTCACTTTCGTCGAACACCGCGGCTCGATCGCCGGCAAAGTCGTGGCCTGGATCGGCGACGCCAACAACATGCTTTACTCGTGGCTGCAGGCGGCCGAAGTATTCGGCTTCCACCTGAACGTGTCGACCCCAAAAGGCTACGACATCGACGAGTCCCTGGTGGCTACCAGCCGCTACACCTTTTTCGACAATCCGTCCGACGCCTGCGCCGGCGCGCACCTGGTCAACACCGACGTCTGGACCAGCATGGGCTACGAAGAGGAAAATGCGGCGCGCCTCAAAGCGTTCGCCGGCTTCATCGTCGACGCCCAGAAAATGGCGCGCGCCGCGCCCGACGCCCTGTTCATGCATTGCCTGCCGGCCCACCGCGGCGAGGAAGTCGCCGCCGACGTCATCGACGGCGCGCAGTCCGTGGTCTGGGACGAGGCCGAGAACCGGCTGCACGTGCAAAAGGCGCTGATCGAATACCTGCTGCTCGGGCGCGTCGCCAATCAATAATCACCCCTACATCAAACTGGAAACACCATGAGCGACATTAAAAAAGTAGTCCTTGCCTATTCGGGCGGCCTTGACACCTCGGTCATCCTGAAATGGCTGCAGGATAACTACCAGTGCGAGATCGTCACCTTCACCGCCGACCTGGGCCAGGGCGAAGAACTGGAACCGGCGCGCGCCAAGGCGATCAAGTTCGGCATCAAGCCGGAAAACATCTACATTGACGACGTGCGCGAAGAATTCACGCGCGACTTCGTGTTCCCGATGTTTCGCGCCAATACCGTCTACGAAGGCGAATACCTGCTCGGCACCTCGATCGCGCGCCCCCTGATCGCCAAGCGCCTGATTGAAATCACGCGCGAGACGGGCGCTGACGCCATCTCGCACGGCGCCACCGGCAAGGGCAATGACCAGGTCCGCTTCGAACTGGGCGCGTATGCCCTGAAACCGGACGTCAAGATCATCGCCCCGTGGCGCGAGTGGGACTTGCTGTCGCGCGAAAAACTGCTGCAGTACGCGCAAGACGCCGGCATCGAGATCGACATGAAGCACAAGAACGGCGGCGCGCCCTATTCGATGGACGCCAACCTGCTGCACATCTCGTTCGAAGGGCGGCACCTGGAAAACCCGAGCGCCGAAGCCGAGGAATCGATGTGGCGCTGGACGGTCAGCCCGGAAAACGCGCCCGACGCGGCCGAGTACATCGACCTGGAATACGAAAAGGGCGACATCGTGGCCATCAACGGCGTACGCATGACGCCGGCCACGGTGCTGACGGAATTGAACCGCGTGGGCGGCAAGCACGGCATCGGACGGCTGGACCTGGTGGAAAACCGTTACGTGGGCATGAAGTCGCGCGGCTGCTACGAAACGCCGGGCGGCACCATCATGCTCAAGGGTCACCGCGCGATCGAATCGATCACGCTCGACCGCGAAGTGGCGCACCTGAAGGACGACTTGATGCCGCGTTACGCATCGATGATCTACAACGGCTACTGGTGGTCGCCCGAGCGCGTGGCGCTGCAAACGCTGATCGACCATACCCAGCTGTCGGTCAACGGCTGGGTGCGCATCAAGCTGTACAAGGGCAATGTGATCGTCGTTGCGCGCGACTCGAAGACCGATTCGCTGTTCGACATGAACATTGCTACCTTCGATGAAGACGGCGGCGCCTACAACCAGGCCGACGCGGGCGGCTTCATCAAGCTCAACGCGCTGCGCATGCGCATTGCCGCCGTGGCCCGCGAAAAGCGCGGGCAGTAAGCAACAGCACGCAATAGCACGCAATAGCACGCAACAGCACGCACCAGCGAACAAGCTCGCAAGCCGCCTCCGGGCGGCTTTTTTTCGCCATCCACCCCGGGGTCAGTTCCCCCATTGCGACACGGCCTCAGCTGTATCGGGCCTCTAAGGACCAGTTCGTGTCGTAATGGGGGAACTGACCCCATTTTTATGCATATTCCATGTTACATTTCTACAGGAAATTATGTATCTGGAGAAGTGCATGTTCAAGAACATCAGGATCGCTAACAAACTGGCGCTCGGCTTTGGCACCATCGTCTTCATCATGCTGGTGCTGTTGGCGCTGGCGTACGGTGTTTTTGCGCGCCTGGCGGCGGCCAACGCGTGGGACCGGCATACGCTGGAAGTGCTGCTGGAAACCAATCAGCTCGCCACGTCCGTGGTCCAGGTGCAAAATTCGACGCGCGGCTTCATGTTGACCGGCAGCGAAAAACTGGCCGCCGCCGTCGATCCCGAAGACCTGTTGGCCCATGAGCACCTGGCGCGCGCCTTCAGCCTGACGGCCGACAACCCGGCCCAGCAGGAGCGCCTGGCGCGCCTGAAACCCATGCTCGAGGGCTGGATGCAGGAGGTGATCCGACCGCTAATCGTCAAGCGGCGCGAAGTCAATACCAAGGTGGGCGAATCCCAGCAGGTGGCCACGGCCGCCGATGTGCTTAAAGGGGCCCAGACGGTAGGCGCCATTCGCGCCCTGATCGCCGATATCGGCGCCGAGGAAAACCGCTTGCTGGCCATACGCAGCGCCGAATCGCAGTCGCTGCAAAGAACCGTCTCGCTGCTACTGGTGGGCGGCGGCGCGGTGTGCGCGCTGCTGGCGGTGCTGATCGGCTGGGTGCTCACGCGCGCGCTGCTCGCACCGGTCGACAAGCTGATGGACGCCGTCGCTGAGATCGCCCGCGGCAACCAGGGCGCGCGCGCGCAAGTGCTCGGCACCGATGAACTGGGGCGCGTCACGCTCGCCTTTAACGCCATGGCGCAAGCCATCGAGGACAGCCAGGCCGCCGAAACGGCAGCTTCCGGCGCGCTGCGCGCCAAGGTCGATGCGCTGCTCGGCGTGGTCTCGCTGGCCGCCTCGGGCGACCTGACCGGCAGCGTGCAGGTGCACGGCGAGGACGCCATCGGGCGCATGGGCCAGGGCCTGCAGACCATGGTCGACAATCTGCGGCGCTTGCTGAGCAACGTGCAAAAGGCCGGCATCCAGGTCACCACCAGCGCCACCGAAATTGCCGCCTCGGCCAGGCAGCAGGAGGCCACCGGCATTGAACAAGCGCAGACCAGCGTCGAGATTCTGGCCACCACCAAGGAGATTTCGGCCAACACGGCGCAGCTGTTGAAGACCATGGAAGGCGCCACCGCCGTGGCCGACTACACCACGGGTGCCACCGCCCAGGCGCAGACCAACCTGGCGCGTATGGACCAGACCATGGGCCAGATGGTGGCCGCCACCGATGCCATCAACGCCAAACTGGCGGCGCTGTCGGAAAAGGCGTCCAACATCAACAGCGTGCTGACCACGATCACCAAGGTCGCCGACCAGACCAACATCTTGTCGCTGAACGCGGCCATCGAGGCTGAAAAAGCGGGCGACGCGGGGCGCGGCTTTTCGGTCGTGGCCACTGAAATTCGGCGCCTGGCCGATCAAACGTCGGTCTCCACCTGGGATATCGAGCAGATGCTCAAGGAGATGCAGTCGGCGGTGTCGGCCAGCGTGATGGGCATGGATAAATTTTCCGAAGAGATCCGGCGCAGCGTGGAGGAAGTGCGCAGCGTCGGCGCCCAGCTCTCCGGCGTGATGGACCAGGTGCAGCGCCTCGCGCCCCAGTTCGATCTGGTCTTGCAGGGCATGCAGTCGCAGGCGCAGGGCGCCGCGCAGATCGCCCAGACCATGATGCAGCTGGCCGACACCAGCCACCAGAGCGTCGACTCGCTCAAGGCCACCAGCGAGGCGGTGCACCAGCTGCAGTATGCGGCGAGCGACCTGCAGTCGTCGGTTGCCACGTTTTCAGTGAACAGCGCCGCGTGATGGGCCGCCGGCACGCATCGCTTCGACGTCCCGCAGGCGCGGGCCCGTCAGTGTTACATTGTGAGCGATCAACCAGGCAGTGGGAAAAACATGTTTAAAAACCTGACAATCAGGACCAGGCTGTACGTCGGCTTCGGCGCAATCGTCTCCATTATCCTGGTGCTGCTCGCTGTCTCGTACAACAATTTTTCGCGCATGTCGGACGCCAGCCAGCTCGACCGGCGCACGCTCGAGATCATGCTCGAGGCGAACAAGGTGTCGACGGCGATGTTGGAGATCCAGGCTGAAACGCGTGGTTTCCTGTTAACCGGCAACGAGCGCTTCCTCACCCCCGAAAAAGATGAGCGCGCTATCCTGCGCAGCCACTTTGACAAGGCATACAGCCTGATGCTCGACGCCGGCGTCAAAGTCAAGATGGTTCAGCTCGGCACGCTGGTCGATGGCTGGCTGGCGCAGGTGATCGACCCGCTGGTCGCGCGCCGGCGCGCACTGGGCGCCGGCAGCGCAGCGGCGGCGCAAATCGCGCAGGCGAGCGAACTGCAGCAGGGTTTCCAGACGGTTGGCACAATGCTCGCTCTGCTCGACCAGATCAACGCCGACCAGAACCGCCTGCTTGCGCAGCGCACGCGCAATTTAGGCGAACTGCAGCAGCGCATGCAACTGCTGTTGTCGGTGGGCGGCTTGATCACGGTGGCGCTGGCGACACTGGTCGCCTGGGTGCTCACGCGCGCCTTGATGACGCCGTTAAGCGACCTGACCGACGTGGTCGGGCGCATCGCCGGCGGCGACGCGATCGCGCGCGCCACCGTGCATTCAGGCGACGAACTGGGCAAGGTGGCGCTGGAATTCAATCGCATGGCGCAGGCGATGCACGATAACCAGGCCAAGGAGCTGGCCACCTCGAACGCGCTGCGCACCAAGGTCGACGCCCTGCTGACGGTGGTGTCGAAAGCGGCCATGGGCGACCTGACCGGCGGCGTGACGGTCAACGGCGGCGACGCCATCGGGCGCATGGGCGACGGCCTGCAGACCATGGTCGACAATCTGCGCAAACTGATCAACAACGTGCAAAAGGCCGGCATCCAGGTCACCACCAGCGCCACCGAAATTGCCGCCTCGGCCAGGCAGCAGGAGGCCACCGGCATTGAACAAGCGCAGACCAGCGTCGAGATCCTGGCCACCACCAAGGAGATCTCGGCCAACACGGCGCAGCTGTTGAAGACCATGGAAGGCGCCACCGCCGTGGCCGACTACACCACGGGTGCCACCGCCCAGGCGCAGACCAACCTGGCGCGCATGGACCAGACCATGGGCCAGATGGTGGCCGCCACCGATGCCATCAACGCCAAACTGGCGGCGCTGTCGGAAAAGGCGTCCAACATCAACAGCGTACTGACCACGATCACCAAGGTGGCCGACCAGACCAACATCTTGTCGCTGAACGCGGCCATCGAGGCTGAAAAAGCGGGCGACGCGGGGCGCGGCTTTTCGGTGGTGGCCACTGAAATCCGGCGCCTGGCGGACCAGACCTCGGTCTCGACCTGGGATATCGAGCAGATGCTCAAGGAGATGCAGTCGGCGGTGTCGGCCAGCGTGATGGGCATGGATAAATTTTCCGAAGAGATCCGGCGCAGCGTGAGCGAAGTGCGCCAGGTGGGCGAACAGCTATCAAGCGTGATGGAGCAGGTGCAAAAACTGGCCCCGCAGTTCGACCTGGTCTTGCAGGGCATGCAGGCGCAGGCGCTGGGCGCTTCGCAAATTTCGGACACCATGATGCAGCTGAACGACGCCACCCAGCAGAGTGTCGATTCGCTCAAGGCCACCAGCGAGGCGGTCCACCAGCTGCAGTACGCGGCGAGCGATCTGCAGTCGTCGGTGGCCACGTTTTCGGTCAATGGGTAAGCCATGAAAGTGCTGGTTTTTCAGATTGGCGCCGACCGCTACGCATTGCGCCTGGCGGCCATTGCGCGCGTGCTGCCGGTGGCCGCGCTCAAGGCGATTGCGCTGGCGCCCCCGTTCGTGGCGGGCCTGCTCGACCTGCACGGCGAACCGGTGCCGGTAATCGACCTGTCGCGCCTGGCCGGCGTGATTCCCGAGCAGATCTGGTTCGACACGCGCATCGTGCTGGCCGACTATCCGCTGCCTGGCGGCGCCACGGCCCGCGTGGGCCTGTTGGCCGAGCACGTGATCGGCGTTGCCACGGTCAACGATGCCGATCTGCGCGAAAGCGGCGTGGCCGGCGCACCCTTCCTGGGCCAGGTCGCCAGCACCGCACATGGCTTGCTGCAGCTGGTCGAAGTCGATCAATTGCTCGCGCCCGAGGTGCGTGCGCTGCTGTTCCCGCAGGCGCTGGCATGAGCGCGCGCAGGGACGCCCGCATGGATGCCCGCATGGATGCCCGCGAGCTGATCCGGCGCGCGTCGGGTCTGAACCTGACGGCCTCGGTGGCCGAGCGCGCCGTCGCCGAACGCATGGCGCGGCGCGGGGCCAGCGACGCAGGCGTGCAGGCTTACCTGGACGCGATCGACCCGGCCGAAATCCGGGCGCTGCTGGAACTGGTGGTGGTGCCCGAGTCGTGGATGTTCCGCGACGCCGAAGCCTTTTACGCGGTGGCCGCCTTGGTGCGCGAGCGCCTGGCGGCAACGCCGGGTTCGGGTTCGGCTTCGGGTTCAGCTTCAGTACGCCCGGTGCGCATCCTGTCCATTCCCTGCGCCGGCGGCGAGGAGCCGTATTCGATTGCGATGGCGCTGGTCGACGCGGCCGTGCCCAAAGCGTCGGTGTCGATCGATGCGGTCGACCTGTCCGAAGCAGCGCTCGAGCGCGCGCGGCGCGGGCGCTACACGCGCAACGCCTTTCGCGGCGCCGAACTGGCCTTTCGCGAGCGTCACTTCAGCCAGGACGGTGAACACTATCAGATCCACCAAACGCTGCGCGAGCAGGTCAATTTCAGCCAGGGCAACCTGCTGGCCATGGACGCCATCGGCAACGCCGGGCGCTACGACATTGTCTTTTGCCGCAACCTGCTGATCTACTTCGACGACGCCACCACCGCCACCGCAATTGCCAAGCTGCGCCTGCTGCTGGCCGACGACGGCATGCTGATGGCAGGCTACGCCGAGGTGCCGGCATTTTGCAGCCATGGCTTTACGGCGCTGCGCTTGCCCGGCGCCTTTGCGCTGCAAAAGGATGCGCGCGCGCAGACGCCCGCCAGGACGAGCCTCGCGGCGCCGACGCAACGCGTCGCTCCACGGGCGCCGCGGGCCGCGCTGCCCGCCGGCCTGCCTGCGGCGGCAACGCCCGCGGTTCGGGCGCCCGACGCGCACATGCTGCTCGACCAGGCCAGGCGCCTGGCCGACCAGGGCGACCTTGGCGGCGCCGCCAGCCTGTGCCACGCTGCCCTGGCGGCCGACCCCGGGTCGGCGCAAGCCTACTTCATCCTGGGCTTGGTCAGAGAATGCGAGCAGCATGCGGCGGCGGCGCAAGACTACTGGCGCCGCTGCGTCTACCTTCAGCCCGACCACTACGAAGCACTGTGCCACCTGGCTTTGCTGGCCGACCAACAGGGGGACGCCGGCCAGGCCGCCGTCTTGAGGCAGCGCGCCGCGCGCATCTACGGCCGGCGCGCCGACGGCGCAACCAGGAAGCAGTCATGAGCCCGAGCGACATCATGAACCACCACGACGATCCGGCTCACACCCAACCCGCCCCGCTGGCCGACTGCTGGAACCGCATTGGCGTGGCCGGCGACCAGAGCTGCCCCAAGCTGGCCAGCGCCATCCACTGCCGCAACTGCCAGGTCTACGCCGAGGCCGCGCAGCGCAATTTGCAGCGCCCCGTGGACGCGCTCTACCGCGAGCAATGGGCGGCGCAATTACGCCAGCCGCGCCAGGCGCGGGTGGCGGCCGACAGCGCGGCGCTGGTGTTCCGGGTGGGGCGCGAGTGGCTGGCGCTGCCGGCGGCCAGCATCGATTCGGTCGCCCCCGAGGCCAAGGCGCACCGCCTGCCGCACCGCAGCGCGGGCGGCCTGCTGGGCGTGGTCAATGTGGGCGGCAAGCTGCACCCGCAACTCTCGCTGGCCACGCTGCTGGGCATCGGCCACGAGGAGGCTCTTGCAGTAAGCGGGCGCCACATCTTTGCGCGGCAGGTCGTGATGCAGTGGGAAGGCCAGTCCTTTGCGCTGCCCGTGGCCGACCTGCACGGCATCGAGCGCTACGCGGGGGGCACGCTGGGCGCGCCGGCCGCCACCATCAACAAGGGCCTGGTGCGCTACCTGACCGGGGTGCTAAGCGTTGCGGGCATGCACATCGGCGTGCTCGACGCGCCGCTGCTGGGCCACCAGATGGCAAGGCTGCTGCGATGAGCTACGGCGACAAGGATTTAAGCCAGTTTTCGATGATGGACCTGTTCCGCATGGAGGCGCACGGCCAGACCCAGGAGCTGACCGACGGCCTGCTGGTCATGGAACGGGGCGCTGGCACCGACGCCACGGTGGATTCGCTGATGCGCGCGGCGCACTCGATCAAGGGCGCCGCCTCGATCGTCGGGCTGGACGTGGTGGTGCAGCTCGCGCATGCGATGGAAGACGCCTTTATCGCGGCCCAGAACAAGCTGCTCGCGCTCTCCCCCGCGCGCATCGACGTGCTGCTGGCCGGGGTCGACCTGATTTTGCAGATGTCGACCTTGCCGGAGCCGGCCATCGATGGCTGGCTGGGGCAGAACAAGCAGCGCGTCGACGCGCTGATGAAAGCCATGTGCGGCATCGGCCATGTGCACGGCGCGCTGGCGCTGCCGGGGCTGTTTGGGACCACGCAGGCCGTGCCGCAGCCCGAACCGGAGGACGATGCGCTCGAACTGGCCGCGGCGATGGCGGCCATGGCGGCGCTGGAGGAGCGCGAGAACGGCGCCGCGCCGCAAGCGGGCGCGCCGCCCCCCCCTGCCGCTGCGCCGGCGGTACCAACACCGGCGCCGGCGTCCGGCAGCGCGGCAAGCGCGCGCCCTTCCCAGAATTTCGACCGCCTGCTGGCGCTGGCGAGCGAATCGCGCATCAACGCGCACCAGATGCATCCTTTCGTCACGTCGCTGCAGCGCTTCAAGCGCAACCAGGGCCTGTTGTTCCAGGCGCTCGAGCAGCTCAATGAAACGATCATCGCCAGCGGCAACGCGGCGCTGATCGACCAGTCGATGCAGGCGCTGCACAGGGCCCGCCCGCTCAAGCAATTCCTGCTCGAGCACATGGCCGGCATCGAAAGCTACGAGCGGCGCCTGCTGACAGTGTCGAACAAGCTGGTGGACGAGGTGCTCACGCTGCGCATGCGCCCTTTCCGCGACGGCGTGCAAGCGTTTGGGCGCATGGTGCGCGACCTGGCGCGCTCGTTGGACAAGGAAGCGCAGCTGATCATCAGCGGCGAAGAAACACTGGTGGACCGCGACATCCTTACCAAGATCGAAGGCGCGCTCAATCACATGCTGCGCAACGCCGTCGACCATGGCCTGGAAACGCCGGCCCAGCGCCTGGCTGCCGGAAAAAACGCGATCGGCACCATCACGCTGACGGCGCGTCACCGCGCCGGCATGCTGTCGATCGAGATTGGCGACGACGGGCGCGGCGTCGACCTTGAGCGCATCCGCAGCCATGTCGTCGCGCGCGCAATGGCCAGCGAAGCGATGGCCGCCCTGCTCTCCCCCGCCGAGCTGATGGAGTTTCTGTTCCTGCCCGCCTTCAGCCTGAAGGAAACGGCGAGCGCGATTTCCGGGCGCGGGGTGGGCCTGGACATCGTGCTGCAAACGATCCGCGAACAGAACGGCACCGTGCGCATGGAGTCCGACAGCGGGCGAGGCATGCGCACCTCGATCACGCTGCCGTTGACGCAGTCGGTGGTGCGCGCTTTGGTCATCGAGATCCAGGGCGAAGCCTATGCGATTCCGATCGTCAAGGTCGAGCGGGTGATGATGGTGGCGCACGACGCCATCCACAGGCTGGAAAACAAGCAGTTTTTCGCCTACGACGGCGAGCACCTGGGATTGGTGTCGGCCTCGCAAGTGCTGGAACTGGGTCAGATGGCCGCTGCCGGAGCCGAACTGGCGGTGGTGGTGGTCGGCTCCGGCCAGAAGCGCTACGCGCTGGTGGTCGACGCCATCGTCGGCGAGCAAAGCCTGGCGGTGCAGGCGCTCGACCAGATCTTTGGCAAGCTGCGCGACATCAGTTCGGCCGCGCTGCTCGACGACGGGGCGCCGGTGCTGATACTGGACGTGCCGGACCTGCTGCTGTCGATCGACAAGCTGCTCGGCGAAGGCGCGCTGCACCAGATGGCGCACGACGACAACCACGGCGCGCGCAAGATCAAGCGCATTCTGGTGGTGGACGATTCGCTCACGGTGCGCGAAATGGAGCGCAAGCTGCTGCACGCGCGCGGCTACCAGGTCGACATTGCGATTGACGGCATCGACGGCTGGAACGTGGTGCGCAGCGGCGACTACGATCTGGTGATCACCGACGTCGACATGCCGCGCATGGACGGCATCGAGCTGGTGGCGCTGATCAAGAAGGACCTGCACCTGCACCAGACGCCGGTGATGATCGTCTCCTACAAGGACCGGGCTGAGGACCGCGCGCGCGGCATGGCTGCCGGCGCCGACTACTATCTGACCAAGGGCAGTTTCCACGACGAGACGCTGCTCGACGCCGTATTCGAACTGATCGGAGAAGCCACGACATGAAGATAGCCATCGCCAACGATGTGGCCATGGCGGCCGAGGCGCTGCGGCGGGTGATCGCCGCCACCAGCGAGCACCAGGTGGTGTGGATCGCCCGCACGGGCCTGGACGCGGTGCGCCTGTGCGCCGAAAACCGGCCCGACCTGGTGCTGATGGACTTGAACATGCCGGGCCTGGACGGGGTCGAGGCGACGCGTCAGATCATGGCCGCCTCGCCGTGCGCGATTTTGATCGTCACCGGCCAGCCGCAGGACAATGTGAGCCAGGTGTTCCGCGCGCTCGGCGCCGGCGCGCTGGACGTGACGGCCACGCCGATCATGGCCGGCAGCACCGGCGGCGACGCCGCCCTGCTGGCCAAGATCAAGACCATCGGCAAGCTGGTGCGCGCGGCGCGTCCCGAGGCGAGCGCCAGTGGCGGCGCGCCCGATCGCGGCGAGACGGTACGCCACCTGCTTGCCATCGGCGCCTCGACCGGCGGTCCGCTGGCCGTCTCGCACATCCTGGCCGGCTGGATTGCTCCACCCGGCACCGGCATCGTGGTGGTGCAGCACATCGACGCCAACTTCGCCGGGCATTTTGCCAAGTGGCTGGGCGACCAGTTAAGCATGCCCGTCAAAGTGGTCGAAGATGGCGACGCGCTGGCGCCGGGCTGCGTGCAGATCGCGCGCACCAACGACCACTTGGTGCTGTCGGCGCGCCACCGCCTGCACTATGCGCAGGAGCCGCGCGACTATCCGTACCGCCCGTCGGTGGACGTGTTTTTCGAGTGCGTGGCGCGCCACTGGGAAGGCGACGCGACCGCCATCCTGCTGACCGGGATGGGGCGCGACGGCGCGCACGGCCTGCTGTCGATGCGCGCAGCCGGCAAGGCCACCATCGCCCAGGACCAGGCCAGCAGCGCGGTGTACGGCATGCCGCGCGCGGCAGCCGACCTCGATGCCGCCCGGCAGATCCTGTCGCTGGACCAGATCGCCAAGCTGCTGCGTGGCCGGGCCGGCTCAAAGATGGCATAATTGCTGCCAATTTTCTACTAGAACCGAATGCGCGATGACCCAATCCAGCAGTAAGCCAGCCTCTGTACTGCCGGACACCGAAGGTAAAATCAAGGTGCTGCTGGTGGACGACCAGCCCATGATCGTCGAAGCGGTGCGCCGCATGCTAAGCGACCAGGACGACATCGAATTTCACTATGTGCTCGATGCCGCCGTCGCGCATGCGCAGGCCGAAAAGATCGCACCGAACGTGATTTTGCAAGACCTGATCATGCCGGGCAAGGATGGTTTTGCCCTGATCCAGGAATACCGCGCCAGCGAACGGCTCAAGGCGGTGCCGGTGATCGTGCTCTCGGCGCGCGAAGACCCCAAGCTCAAGGCGCACGGGTTTGCCGTGGGCGCCAACGATTATGTCACCAAGCTGCCCGACCGGCTCGAACTGCTGGCGCGCGTGCGCTACCATGCGGCCGGGCATATCAGCCGGCTGCAGCGCGACGAAGCCTTCCGTTTTTTACGCGAGAGCCAGGCCAGGCTGGCCGACGCCAACATCGAACTGCAAAAGCTGGCCGCGCTCGACGGCCTGACCGGCATTGCCAACCGGCGCCGGTTCGACGACGCCATCACGACCGAGTGGCAGCGCGGCATGCGCGAACAGGGGCCACTATCCTTGATCATGTGCGACGTCGACAGCTTCAAGCTCTACAACGACGCCTATGGCCACCCGGCGGGCGACCTGTGCCTGAAAAAGACCGCCGCTGTCCTGACCGAACACTTGAAGCGCCCGGCCGACCTGGTGGCGCGCTACGGCGGCGAAGAATTTGCCATCGTGCTGCCGGAGACGGCCTCTGCGGGCGCGCTCCAAATTGCCAGCGCCTGCCGCGCCCATCTTGCACAACTCGCCATCGAACACGGCGGCGTGGCCGGGGGCATCGTCACCGCCTCGTTCGGCGTGGCCACGATGCTGCCCTCGCCTGGCGCCAGCGTGGACCAACTGATTGCGCGCGCCGACAAGGCGCTGTATGCCGCCAAGGAAGGCGGACGCAATTGCGTCAGCCAGGCTCCAGAATAACCACAACCCTGCAAGGAAACCATGAGTACGCTGCAAAACGTCACATTGAGCAAAAAATCGAATGTCTACTTCGACGGCAAATGCGTCTCGCATACGGCCGTGCTGGCCGACGGCAGCAAAAAAACCGTGGGCGTGATTTTCCCGTCGACGCTGACCTTCAACACCGGCGCGCCGGAGACGATGGAAATTGTCGGCGGTAAATGCCGGGTGCGCCTGGCTGGCGCCGACACCTGGGTCACGTACGAAAGCGGCCAGCAATTTGACGTCGCCGCCAACAGCGCCTTTGACATTGAAACGCTGGAGATGGTGGACTACGTCTGCCACTTCGGCTAAAACCGCAAGCGGGTTCAAAACCTCAACCGGGGTCAGACCACTTTTGCCGAAACGCTAAAGTGGTCTGACCCTGTTTTTTCAGCAAAAGTGGTCTGACCCTGGTGTGGAAGAAATTAAATAAAGACGGGCTCGGTTTCGAGCGTGACGCCGTAGCGGGCGGCGACGTCAGCCTGGATGGCGCGCGCCAGCGCCACGACGTCGGCTCCCGTCGCCCCGCCATTATTGACCAGCACCAGCGCCTGCTTCGGGTACACGCCCGCCGCGCCCAGCGTCCTGCCCTTCCAGCCGCATTGATCGATCAGCCAGCCGGCAGCCAGTTTTTCGCTGCCGTCCGGCTGCGCATGGTGCACCAGCGCCGGGTGCGCCGCCAGTAGCGCGTCACATTGGGCGCGCGTGACGACGGGATTTTTGAAAAAGCTGCCGGCGTTGCCGATAACGGCAGGGTCGGGCAACTTGCGTTGCCGGATCGCGACGATGATGTCGCTGATGGCTTGCGGGCCAGGTGCGCCCAAGCCCGCAGCGGCCACCGCCTGCGCCAGCTCGGCATAGCGCAAATTGGGTTGCCAATCGGTCGGCAGCGCGAACGTGACGTCGACGATGACGAGACCGGCCCCTTGCGCGTGCTTGAAGACGCTGTCGCGGTAACCGAAGCGGCAGGCTGCAGCATCCATTTCGCGCAGCACGCCCTGGTTCAGGTCGTACACGGTCAGCGCATGGAAGACGTCTTTGAGCTCGGTGCCGTAAGCACCGATGTTCTGGATCGGCGAAGCGCCCACGGTGCCGGGAATGAGCGCCATGTTTTCCAGCCCGCCCAAGCCTTGCGCCAGTGTCCATTGCACAAAGCCGTGCCAGTTTTCGCCGGCCCCGCAGCGCACCAGGGTGTGGCCGCCGTGCACGCCAACAATCTCCTTGCCAATAATGGCCATATGCAGCACCAGCGCGTCGACGTCGCCGGTCAGCACGATGTTGCTGCCGCCGCCAAGCAGCAGGCGCGGCAGCGCGGCAAGCACGGGATCGGCCATCACGGCGCGCAATTGCTCAACTGCCGTGACGGTCAAAAATGCCCGCGCGCGCGCGGCGATGCCGAAGGTATTGAGTGCCTGGAGCGGGAAATCGGGAAGGATGGAGAGGTCGGGTTGCATAAGTTACCGTGGTTTTAGCCGATTATAGGATAAATATGGGAAAAAAAGCCGTGCAACCGGGGCGAGGTGCCCGTTGTCCGTTAAAATATCGGCATTCTACATTTGCAAGTAAAAGGAAACCACCATGCCGTCATTTGATGTCGTCTCCGAAGCAGACATGATCGAGGTAAAAAACGCCGTTGAGCAAGCGAGCAAGGAAATCATCGGCCGCTTCGATTTCAAGGGCAGTTCGGCCAAGATCGACCGCAAGGAAGCAGAACTGACCTTGTTCGGCGACTCGGACTTTCAACTCGACCAGGTGCGCGATCTGCTCACCACCAAGCTGGCCAAGCGCGGCGTCGATGTGCGTTTTCTCGATGTGGGCAAGATCGAGAAAATCGGCGGCGACAAGGTCAAGCAGCTCGTCAAGATCAAGAATGGCATTGAATCGGATGACGCAAAGAAAATCGTCAAGGCCGTCAAGGAAAGCAAGATGAAAGTCCAGGCCAGCATCCAGGGCGAATCGGTGCGCATCACCGGCGCCAAGCGCGACGACTTGCAGGCGGCCATGGCCATGCTGCGCAAGGATGTACCAGACATGCCGCTCGAATTTAACAATTTCCGCGACTGAGCATAACGCGCGCGGCGCTGAATCCGTCGTGCGCCGAGCAACGTATGTAGCTTTGGGGCCATTTATGCGCTTCAGGTAGAATTGGGGTTACGCAAACCGGCCTTGATCGGCTGTGCCAGTGGACCGGTGAAACTCGGTAGTCTAAGGATAGCAATGAAACGTGTTGATGATTTCCGCCTGCGTCTGGGCAATAAGGAATATGTACCGATCATGATAGGCGGCATGGGGGTCGACATTTCGACGTCCGAGCTGGCGCTCGAGGCGGCGCGCCTGGGCGGCATCGGCCACATTTCGGACGCGATGGTGGAAGACGTGTCGGACCGTAAGTTTGACACCAGCTATGTCAAAGACAAGACCAAGACCTACAAGTTCAATATCAACAACATGGACAAGGCAGTGGTGCAGTTCGACCTGGAGCGCCTGGCCGATGCCACGCGTCGCCACGTGGGCGCGACCATGGCCGCCAAGCGCGGCGATGGTTTGATTTTCGTGAACTGCATGGAAAAGCTGACCATGAACGCGCCCAAGGAAACCTTGCGCACGCGCTTGAATGCGGCGCTGGACGCCGGTATCGATGGCATCACCATGTCGGCCGGCCTGCACCTCGGTTCCTTCGCCCTGATTGCCGACCATCCCCGTTTTCGCGAAGCCCTGCTGGGCATCATCGTGTCCTCAGTGCGCGCTTTGCAACTGTTCTTGCGCAAGATTGCCCGCCTCGACCGCTTGCCCGATTACGTCATCGTCGAGGGTCCATTGGCCGGCGGCCACCTCGGCTTTGGCATGGACTGGGCCGAGTTCGACCTGCACACCATCATGGACGAGATCCACGCGTTCATGCGCGAGCAAAAGCTGGACATTCCGCTGATTGCTGCGGGCGGCATCTTTACCGGCTCGGACGCGGTCAGCTTTCTGGAAAAAGGCGCCGGCGGCGTCCAGGTGGCCACCCGCTTTACGATCACCGACGAATGCGGCCTGCCCGACGACGTCAAGCAGGAATACGTGCGCGCGACGGAAGACGACATCATCGTCAACGGCATCTCGCCCACCGGTTATCCGATGCGCATGCTCAAGAGCACGCCAGCCATTGGCGCCGGCATCCGCCCGGGCTGCGAATCTTACGGCTACCTGCTCGACGCTACCGGCAACTGTTCGTATATCAATTCGTACAACCGCGAAGTGCTGGCCCATCCGGGTGCCAAGACCATCACCGTCATGGACAAGACGTGCCTGTGCACGCATATGCGCAACTTCAATTGCTGGACCTGCGGGCACTACACCTATCGCTTGAAGAACACCACGCACAAGCTGGCCGACGGGCGCTACCAGATGCTGACGGCCGAGCACGTGTTCAAGGATTACCAGTTCAGCGTTGACAACCAGATTGCCCTGCCCGACCGGCAGGACGCCGTCGCCGCCTGAGCCAAGCACGAGCGATAAAAAAGCCGCGAAAATCTCGCGGCTTTTTTTTGCCCTGCCGTCAAGCTAGCCTTCGATGACGATGCGGCCGATCAAGGCGGCCTGGACGTCATCGGCCAAATCATTCGACACCTGGCAGGTGCCGGCATTCTCGTGCCCGCCGCCGCCGTATTCCAGCATCAGGGCGCCGATGTTGGTGCGCGAAGTACGGTTCAAGATTGATTTTCCGGTGGCGAACACGGTGTTCTGGTTGCGCAAGCCCCACAGCACGTGCATGGAAATATTCGTTTCGGGGAACAAGGCATAGATGATGAAGCGGTTGCCGGCAAAAATGACCGGCTCCTGGCGCAGGTCGAGCACCACCAGGTTCTTGTGCACCGTGGCGCAGCGGCGGATCTGGTCCTTGCATTTCTGGCTATGATCGAAGTACAGGTCCATGCGCTCGCGCACGTCCGGCAAGTCCATGATCTCGTCGATCGTGTGGTTCTTGCAATAGTCGATCAAGTCCATCATCAGGTTGTAGTTCGAGATGCGGAAATCCTTGAAGCGCCCCAGCCCGGTACGCGCATCCATCAGAAAATTGAGCAAGTCCCAGCCCTGCGGATCGAGCACTTCCTTCTGGTTGAAGCGGGCCGCGTCGCCCTTGTCGACGGCGGCCATCATGTCAAACCAGGATGCGGGGAACACCGACGAGCCGCCGTAATAGGCGTACACCACCCGCGCCGCCGAGGGCGCTTCGGGGTGGATGATGTGGTTGTGGCTCGGCGCGTTGCGGATGGTTTCCGACAAGTGGTGATCGAACGCGAGGTGGACGCCGGGAACAAAGGGCAGATTGGTGGTGATGTCGCGGTCGCTCACTTCAATCTTCCCATCCTGCATGTCCTTGGGATGGACAAACAGAATTTCATCGATCAAGTCCAGGTGCTTGAGCAAAACGGCGCACACCAGGCCGTCAAAATCACTGCGCGTTACAAGGCGACATTTTTTCTTGTCTAGGGACATAGGCGCACCATAGGGGGATATAAGGATTATCTGAAGATCATGAAACGCCGCTGGTCGAAATCGGTTCCCCATAGTACAGCGTCGTATTGACTTCTGAAAAGCGATGTTTTCGTCGCCACGCCCAGGGCTTCCCGTGCATTCCAGGCCTCCAATCCTGCAGACTGTCGCAAACGGATGGTCGTGCGCTGGATGGGGGACTAAAGTTGCATCATCCCAACAGCGCTAAGACGCGCCGATCACGTTTTTGCGGCAGGGACATGCGATGCTTTACACTCGCCTCTGCCACTGGCCCTTGCCACGCGCCATCGCGTTTTGATTTGACTACGGAAAACAGTTCACCATGCCTTCTCGCCGCCTTTCCCAGCAGGACATCAGTGCCATCATGGCATGGCTGCATCGCGCTTTCGATGCAACCACGACCTGGGTCACCGAATTATCATGGTGGAAATTTTTCCTGTTTGCCGCCGTCTCGCTGATCGCCGCCAACATCTTGCAAGACCAGTTGTTTTCCACCTCCGGTGAAGTCGTGGTGCGCTCGGACAGCGCCAAGGATGGGCATAAGAAGAAGGGCAAGAAGCCGGAAGCGACCATCCTGATCGACGACAGCGGAATTCACTTCAATCCCGGCAAGCCGGTCAAGCAACCGGTGGCGCCGGTGCCACCGACCCCGCCCGCCCCGCCCGAGCCGGCGGCGGACCCGGCCGAGCCGGGCACGCCAGCCCCGGAGACCACGCCGGACGTGGCCTCGATGCCCGACAGCGGCGACGCGGTGCACATCGAATTGCCGCCGCAAATCGGCGAAGAACTGTCGAACGCGATCGAAAAAGCGGTGGAAGACGCGGCCGAACAGAAAGTGACGCGCTACGAAAAGCAGGCGTCGACCTGGTTCATCAGCTTTGTGTCGCTGCTTATTCTCGCCTTGCTTGCCATGAAAGCGCTGGTGGGCGGCAAGAAGCGCGCCGAGGCGGAAACCATGACGGCCAACGCTGCCGCCGAGCGCGCATCGATGCAGCGCCAGCTCTCAGAAACCAAGATGCAAATGATGCAGGCCCAGGTCGAGCCGCACTTTTTATTCAATACGCTCGCGTCCGTCGAATACCTGATCGAAACGGATCCACCGCGCGCCTCGGCCATGCAGCGCAGCCTGATCCAGTACCTGCGGGCCGTGCTGCCGCAGATGCGCGACAACGCCGTCGTTACCAACCTGGGGCGCGAAGCGGACATGGTCAAGGCGTACCTGAACCTGCTCAAGATGCGCATGGAAGAACGCCTGACGGTCGACATGCAAATTCCCGAAGGCTTGCGCAGCGCCGCCTTCCCGCCCATGATGCTGCAATCGATGGTCGAAAACGCAATCAAGCATGGCCTCGAATGCAAGGCCGAAGGCGGCACCCTGCGCATCGTCGCTGAAGTTGCCAGCGGCAAGCTGCGCGTGATCGTCGCCGACGACGGCGTGGGCTTTGGCGTGATGCCAAGCGACGGCACCGGGCTGGGTTTGCCCACCATCCGTGAACGGCTCAAGCTGCTGCACGGCGACCAGGGCCAGCTGCACATCGCCGCCAACACCCCCACCGGCGTGATTGTCACCATCGAAGTGCCGTACCAGGTGTCGAAGTAAGCACTCGCCAAGGCATCGATTGACCAAGGAATCGATTGATTAAAGCGGCGATTCGTTGAATAATTGGCACCCTGATCACCAGAGCCCAACGGACCATGCCTACAGCAATCATTGCCGACGACGAAAGACTCATGCGGGACCAGCTGCGCATGCGCCTGTCTCAGGTGTGGCCCGAACTAGAAATAGTCGGCGAAGCCAAGAACGGCGATGAAGCCATCGAACTGGTCGCGCAACTGAAACCCGACCTCACCTTCCTCGATATCCGCATGCCCGGCAAGACGGGCATGGATGCGGCGCGCGCCATCGGTACCGGCAGCAACATCGTGTTCGTGACCGCGTATGACCAGTATGCGGTCGAAGCGTTCGAGCGCGGCGCGGTGGACTACGTGCTCAAGCCGCCCGAGCAGGAACGCCTGCAAGTGACGGTGGACCGCCTCAAGGCGCGCCTGGCGCGGCCGAAAGAAGCGGTCAACGAGAGCGTGACGGCCATGCTGTCGCAGCTGGCCGAAAAGATGGCCGCGCCCAAGCCGACCTATCTGCAATGGATCCAGGCCAGCATTGGGCAAGACTTGCGCATGATTCCCGTGGAAGAGATTTTATTTTTCCGCTCGGATGAGAAATACACCTGCGTGCAGACCGAAAAGTTTGAAGCGCTGATTCGCAAACCGGTGCGCGACCTGGCCGAGGAACTCGATCCTGCGCTGTTCTGGCAGATCCACCGGGCCACGCTGGTAAACGTGAATGCGATCGAGGGGGTCACGCGCGACATTCGCGGGCGCCATCTGGTGCTGATCAAGGGCAAGCCAGACAAGCTTGAAGTGAGCCGCAGTTTCTTGCACTTGTTTAAGCAGATGTAGCCATGCAGCGCGCGACGCGTCTCGACGGCTCGCGGCGCAATGCTCTGCGTTTTTCCGCCCTACAGCTCGCCCGACAGCTCGCCCGACAGCTCGCCCTACAGCTTACGCTTGTGCGCGGCTTGTGGGCCCTCAACGCCCACTTCCTTCTTCTGCACTAAGCTGGTCCCGGGCGCGCTTCGCGTGCCACCAACGGCAGGCACGCTCCATGACATTTCCGCGTTTTCCCCGTTTGCCAGCCTGGCGCGCGGGGTTTTTCGTGCTCGGCTTCGCAGGCGGGCAACTTCTGGCGCGCGCGCTGGCAAACACCCGGGGTCCACGGTTTGCGCAAAGCCACAGCCGCGACATCATCCACAATGCCAGCGAAGCGATTATCTCCACTGACGAATCGCAAACCGTGGTGCTGGTCAATCCGTCGGCCGCATCCATGTTCGCCACCACCGTCGAGGCAATGCAAGGCAGCCACCTGAGCCGGTTCATTTATCCGCTGCCCACCGCTTCGCGCGATGCCACGCCCGCCTATTTTGGCGACGGCGCCGGGCGCGCCGGGCGCCGCGCCACCGACTACGCCGTCACGGGCGTGCGCGCCAGCGGCGAAACGTTCCCCCTCGAAGGCTCGGTCTCGAGCACGGTTGAAGGCGACAAATTGATCAACACCATCATCTTGCGCGACGTCACCGAGCGCCAGCAAGTGCAGGAAAAGCTGTCGCGCTCGCACGCCCAGTTGCGCCAACTGTCGGCCGCGCTGCAAACGGTGCGCGAGGAAGAACGCGCCCACATCGCCCGTGAATTGCACGACGACCTGGGGCAACTGCTGGCTTCGCTGCGCATGGACCTCAATTTGCTGCAGCAGGAAGCACACGCCAGGCAAGCACACACCGGCGCCACCGATGCGCGCTTGATGGAAGGTATGGAAGAGAATTTGCTGACGGCCATCCATTCGCTGCGCCGCATCGCCACCAACCTGCGTCCGCGCGCGCTCGATGAAGGCGGCCTGTTTTTCGCACTGAAAGGCTTGCGCGACGAGTTCGTGCAGCGCCACGGCATCAGTTGCGCGCTGTTCGCCGATGAAGCCGAGCTGCGCCTGGACGACGCGGCCAGCACCGCGATCTTTCGCATCATCCAGGAAGCGTTGACCAATATCGCGCGCCACGCGGCAGCCTTGAGCGTTACCATGTACCTGTACCGCATCAATGGCCAGCTCTTGATTTCGATCCGCGACGACGGGCGCGGCATCCAGGCGTCCGACTTCGACAAATCGCAGTCGCTCGGCCTGATCGGCATGCGCGAGCGGGTCTGGGGCTTGCGCGGCGAAATCAGCGTCAGCGGCGACGACCCTCCCGGCACCCGCATCGACATCGTGCTGCCGCTGCCCCCCATGCCGTCCGGCGACGAGCAAAGCGCCGCGCAAGGCGCCCCTCAGGCGCAGCCGGCGGGGCGCATCGGCGCCAATCCTCCCTGATTGCAACAATATCTCCCTGTCATCAACGTGACACACTTGCTCGATATAATTTCCGTCGATTAGTAAGCAACTCGTTGAAGCAAACCCATGGAGATTCATATGCAAGTCAAATTGTTGGCAGCTGTAGTGTTCGCGTCCCTTCCCCTGGCAGCATCGGCACAGTCGAGCGTCACCGTGTATGGCGTGATGGACGCCGCCATCGCCCACGAAGACACCGGCGCGCCTAACGGCAGCCGCAACGTCGTCAATTCGGGCAACCAGTCAAGCAGCCGCCTCGGCTTCAAAGGCACGGAAGACCTGGGCAATGGCCTGAAAGCGATGTTCAACATCGAAGCGGGCGTCGCGCTCGATACCGGTGCCAGCGACACGGCATTGTTCGGCCGCCGCTCCGTGGTCGGCTTGTCGGGCGGCTTCGGTTCGCTCACCCTGGGCCGCGAATACAGCCCGATCGCCGACGTGGCCAAGGAAACCGACGTGTTCGGCCAAGGCTTCTACGGCAGCAATCTGAATGCCTTCACCACGGGCCGCCTGACGCGCCGTCTGAGCAACTCGGTGAACTACCGCACACCTACGATGAGCGGCTTCAAGGCAGGCCTGGCGTACTCGGCCGGCGAAACTTCCACCGGCCCATCGGGCACGCTCAAGGGCGTCATGGCCGACTACACCAACGCCGGCCTGTACATCGGCGCCGGTTACCATACGCTGGAGCGCCTGGCGAGCGGCGACGACAAGGAAATGATCGTCGGCGCGGGCTACAAGTTCGGCACGGTCGAACTGAAGGCCAACTACCTGGAAGCGGACCCGACCGGTGCGAACAATCAGTTCGAACAAGTCAACCTGGGCGCTTCCTACGGCATGGACGCGCACAAGTTCTTTGCCAATTACCAGACCAACAAGCTGGAAAACGGCGCCAAGGCCAACGGGATTGCCGTCGCTTACACGTACTCGCTGTCCAAGCGCACCAACGTCTACGCGTCGTACTCGACGCTGCGCAACAACGCCACCGGTCTGTTCGGCATGAATTCGTCAAGCACCAACGTGACGCCGCCGACCACGGCGCCAGGTGCGGATCCAAAAGCGCTGGTACTGGGCATGCGCCACTCGTTCTAAGCGACCCTGTTCCCCAAAAAGCACGCCTTGCGCGTGCTTTTTTCGTTTACTCAAGGTGCTTTACTTGTGATTTGTGTCTGATTTTTGTACGACTTACGTGTAATCCACACCCCCGCCCTGCCTCCCCCGGCAACATGGGCTCTCGCCAGGGGCTATAATGCTCTCGATTAATTTGTTGCAAACTTTTGAAGTCATTCTATGGAGATTCACATGCAAGGTAAATTATTGGTAGCTGCACTGTTCGCAACGCTTCCTCTGGCCGCATCGGCGCAGTCGAGCGTCACGGTTTATGGCATTGCCGACGCATCGATCGCGCGCGAAGACACTGGCGCGCCGGCCGGCGGCCGTAACATCGTCGCTTCGGGCAACCAGTCGACCAGCCGTTTTGGCTTTCGCGGCACCGAAGACATCGGTGGCGGCCTGAAAGCCATGTTCAACCTGGAAGCGGGCGCCCAGTTCGACACCGGCATGGGCGACTCTGCCTTGTTCGGTCGCCGCGCAGTCGTTGGCCTGGAAGGTTCGTTCGGCCTGATCACGATCGGTCGCGAGTACTCGCCAATCGCCGACGTTGCAGGTTTGACCGATATTAACGGCCAGGGTTTCTACGGCACCAACTTGAATTCGTTCAACGCCGGCCGCCTGACCCGCCGCCTGAGCAATTCGGTCAACTACAAGTCGCCTTCGTACTCCGGCTTCAAGCTCGGCCTGGCCTACAGCGCCGGCGAAGTTGCCACCGGTGCCTCCCAGAACCTGAAGGGCGTGTCGGCCTCTTACACGCTGGGCAACCTGTACCTGGGCGCCGGCTACCACACCATCGAGCGCCAGCTGAGCGGCGACGACAAGGAAATGATCCTTGGCGCGGCTTACAAAATGGGCGACATCGAGTTCCGCGGCAACTACATGACTGCCGATCCAACTGGTGCCAACAACCAGTACGAGCAGCTCAACGCGGGCGCTTCGTACGCCTTCGGCGCCAACAAAGTGTTCGGCAACTACCAGCGCAGCGAGCTGGAAAACGGCGCGCGCGGCAACGGTTTCAGCGTGGCTTACTCGTACACGCTGTCCAAGCGCACCAATGTGTACGCAGCGTACGCGACGATCCGCAACAACGACCAAGCCGTGTTCGGCATCAACTCGGCAGGCAGCAGCGTTGTCGTGCCGGTCGCGTCGCTGGGCGCCGATCCTAAGGCGTTCACGCTCGGCATGCGTCATATGTTTTAAGTTTTACCCGCAATGCAAAAAGCACGCGTCAATGCGTGCTTTTTTCGTTTACGGCGCAACATCCATGGATGTCACTTCAGGCGGCAAGTCAGCATCCAGTAATACTCCAGCCGCACGATCTTGATTTCGCGCACCGACGAGGCCAGCTTCTTGCGCAGCGCGCTGTCGGACGGATAGGTCTTGGGAATTTCATAGCGCTCGCCATCGGGCGCGGTGCGGATCTGGTACGTATTGCCTTCCATATCCGTGCGCGCCACAGTCTCGCTGCTGCCTTCCACATACGCGTCGTCCAGCAGCACGATCCACATATCCTTGCCCACCCTGGCACGCAACTGCGCCAGGAATTTCTCCTGCACTTCGCGCCCCACGTGCGACCACCAGAATCCGATGAACACGGCCGTAAAATCGCCTATATCTTCCGGCAAGTCATAGGCATCGGCGACGCGCAGCGTGACTTTGTCGGCCGGCATCGCGCGCAAAGCGGCCATGGCGATCATTTCCGGATTGATGTCGGTGGCCACGACCTTGTCGGCCACCTCGGCGATGATGCGGGTCCAGTAGCCGGTGCCGCAGGCGAGTTCGAGCACGGTGTGCCCGCGCAAGGCCTCGGCGACGTGCCCGCGCATGGCTTCCAGGTCATCCTGGCGTTCAGGGCGGTCGTAGATGCGGTCGTGGTTGGAAGCGCTCTTGGCATAAAACTGGGCAGATTGTTCGGTAATCATGTTTTTCTTAAGGTAATACGTTGCGTCACAGCTCGTAGTTGTCTTTGTTGCCACTCATGGCGGACTCGACCAGCTTGCGGTTCAGCGTGGGCGCCAGCAGCTCGATAAAGGTGTAGATATAACTGCGCAGATAAGCGCCCTGCTTGACCGCCACCCGCGACACATTCATGCCGAACAAGTGGCCGACAGGAATTGCCCGCAGGCTTTTGTCGCGCTCGGCATCGAAGGCCATCCCCGCTATGATACCAACTCCCATGCCAAGTTCGACATAAGTCTTGATGACGTCGGCGTCGATAGCTTCGAGCAGCACGTCGGGCTTGAGACCGCGCAGGCCGAAAGCGTGGTCGATCTTGCTGCGCCCGGCAAACGCGCCATCGTAGGTAATCAAGGGGTAAGTCGCGATTTCTTCCAGCGACACGGCCTTCGATTTTAACAGCGCATGGTCGGGCGGCACCACGACTACATGCTCCCATTGATAGCACGGCAGCGTGATCAGGCCGTCGATGCCGGCAATCGATTCGGTGGCGATGGCCAGATCGGCCTGGTCGCGCTGGACCATCTCCGCAATCTGGCGCGGATTGCCTTGCAGTAGCGACAAGCGCACCTTGGGATACTTGAGCATGAACGCCTGCACCACCTTGGGCAGCGTGTAGCGCGCCTGCGTGTGCGTGGTGGCAATGGTGAAACTGCCGCTGTCCTGGGCCGCATATTCCTTGCCTATACGCTTGAGGCTGTCGATTTCCTGCATGATCAGTTCCACCGAGGCCAGCACCAGCCGGCCGGGTTCGGTCAAGCCGCGGATGCGCTTGCCATGGCGTGTGAAAATATCAACGCCGAGCTCTTCCTCAAGTTCAATAATGGCCTTGGACACGCCCGGCTGGGACGTGAACAGCGCCTTGGCCGCGTCGGTCAGGTTGTAATTCTGGCGCACCGCTTCGCGCACAAAGCGCAGTTGATGAAGGTTCATTGCTATTTTTTCTCTATTTCTTCAGTAAAAGCCCTGCCCGAGCATTTTAAGTGATTGCTTATGCCTGATACGCATATAAGCAAATAAATTCTTAGTCCTTTGGAATATAGACGGAGTTTATTACCATTGGGGCTAGTTTGGGGAGACTCTGGTGCTCTGCCCCGCGCATCAAGACCGTAAAAAAACAGGATTACATATGTATCGCTACGACAAATACGACCATCTCATCGTCAAGGAACGCATCGCGCAATACCGCAGCCAGGTGGAGCGCCGCATCAACAATGAGCTGGACGAAGCCGAATTCGTGCCCTTGCGCCTGCAAAATGGCCTGTACATGCAGCGCCACGCCTACATGCTGCGCATCGCCGTCCCGTACGGCCTGCTGTCGGCAAGCCAGATGCGCATGTTCGGCCACATCGCGCGCAAGTACGACCGCGGTTATGGCCACTTCACGACGCGCCAGAATATCCAGTTCAACTGGATCGAACTGGAGCAAACGCCCGACATCCTGGCCGACCTGGCCTCGGTGGAAATGCACGCCATTCAAACGTCGGGCAACTGCATCCGCAACATCACGTCCGACGAATACGCGGGCGTGGCCGCGGACGAAATCATCGATCCGCGTCCGTACGCCGAAGTACTGCGCCAGTGGAGCACCTTCCACCCGGAATTTGCCGCCCTGCCGCGCAAGTTCAAGGTGGCGATCAACGGCGCCGTGGAAGACCGCGCCGCCATTGCCGTGCACGACATCGGCCTGACGGTGGTGCACAACGACGCCGGCGAGATTGGCTTTAAAGTCATGGTCGGCGGCGGCATGGGCCGCACCCCGATCCTGGGCAGCACCGTGCGCGACTTTTTGCCGTGGCAGCACATGCTCACGTATATCGAAGCGGTCATGCGCGTGTATAACCAGTACGGCCGGCGCGACAACAAGTACAAGGCGCGCATCAAGATCCTGGTCAAGGCGCTCGGCGTGGAAGCATTCACGCGCCTGGTCGAAGCAGAATGGCTGGACTTGAAAAACAGCCCGTCCACCTTGACGGTCGACGAGATGAACCGGGTGGCCGCCTACTTCACGCCGCCCGCCTACGAGCAGCTTGAGAGCACCGACCCGCTCGCCGAGCACGCCGGCAACAAGGCGTTCTCCAACTGGCTGCTGCGTAACGTCAAGGCGCACAAGGTGCCGGGCTACGCGATCGTGCTGCTGTCGCTGAAAAAAACCGGCGTGCCGCCGGGCGACGCCACCGCCACCCAGATCGACTTCGTGGCCGACCTGGCGGATCGCTACAGCTTTGGCGAACTGCGCGTCACGCACGAACAAAACCTGGTGCTGGCCGACGTCAAGCAGGGCGAGTTGTTCAAGCTGTGGCAAGAGATCAAGGCTCATGGCCTGGCCACGCCGAACATCGGCCTGCTGACCGACATTATCTGCTGCCCGGGCGGCGACTTTTGCTCGCTGGCGAACGCCAAGTCGATCCCGATCGCCGCGGCCATTGCCGAGCGCTTCGACGACATCGACTTCCAGCACGATATCGGCGAGATCGAACTGAATATCTCCGGCTGCATTAACGCTTGCGGACATCACCATGTGGGCTCGATCGGCGTACTGGGCGTGGACAAGGACGGCAGCGAGTTTTACCAGGTCTCGATCGGCGGCGCGCAGGGTAACAACTCGGCCATCGGCAAGATCATCGGACCATCGTTCTCGGCGCAGCAAATGCCCGAAGTGATCGACCGCCTGCTGCAAGTGTACGTGCGCGAGCGCGCCGAGGACGAGCGCTTTGTCGACACCGCGCAGCGCCTGGGTGTCGCCCCGTTCAAGGAACATGTTTATGCCACGCCGATCAAGGCGGGCAACCTGGTTGGAGAAGACCACTATGCTTGAAAATCACCCACAGATCATCAAGGGCCGCGAAGTCGTCGCCGACGATTGGAGCGTATTGCGCCTCGATGAAGGCCAGACTGCTGCTGACGCCGTCGTCCCCGAAGGCAAAATCATCGTGCCGCTGGCCGTCTGGCAGGCGCAGAGCGCCGTGCTGTCGTCGCGCGCCGCAGTTGGCGTCTGGATCGCTTCCGACGAGCGCCCTGAAGTGTTGAAAGGGGAGCTGGACAAATTTGCCGTTGTCGCCGTCGACTTCCCCAAGTTCACCGATGGCCGCGGCTATTCGATCGCCTACAACCTGCGCATGCGCCTCGCCTACACGGGCGAGCTGCGCGCCATTGGCGACGTGCTGCGCGACCAGCTGTTCCAGATGCACCGCACCGGCTTTGACGCGTTTGCCACGCGCCAGGACCGCAACATCAACGATGCGCTCAAGGGCTTGACCGACTTTTCAGAGGTCTACCAGACATCGGTCGACATCAAGGCGCCGCTGTTTCGCCGCCTCGAGCGCGATGTGCGCGTCGAGAGCAACGACGTCGGCTTTGGCATCTGAGGGCGCGCGCATGAGCGATATCACCGCACTGGTGGCAAGCACCAGCGAGACGCTGGCGCGCATCGCGGCCGAGTTCTCGCCCGCCGTCTTCGCCTCCAGCCTGGCCGCCGAAGACATGGTCCTCACCGACCTGATTTTAAAAGCCGGCCTGCCGATCGGGATTTTTTCGCTCGAGACCGGGCGCCTGCACCCCGAGACGCTGGCCGTTCTCGACCAGGTCAAGGCCACCTACGGCTACGACGTGACGCTGTACAAGCCGCAGGAAGCGGCCGTGGAAAACTACGTGGCGCGCAATGGCTTGAATGCGTTCTACGACAGCGTCGAGATGCGCCGCGAATGCTGCCGCATCCGCAAGGTGGAGCCGCTCGGACGCGCGCTGGCCGGCAACAAGGCCTGGGTGACGGGCCAGCGCCGCGCGCAGTCCACCACCCGCGCCGAACTCGATGTGCAAGAAGACGACCCGGCGCACGGCATGACCAAATTCAATCCGCTGGCCGACTGGTCGGAGGAAGATGTCTGGAACTACATCCGCGCCAACCAGGTTCCGTACAATGCGCTGCATGACCAGGGCTTTCCATCGATCGGTTGCGCACCGTGCACGCGCGCCGTGCAGCCGGGCGAAGACGTGCGCGCCGGGCGCTGGTGGTGGGAAAATCCGTACTCCAAGGAGTGCGGGCTGCACATGGTCGACGGCAAGCTGATTCGCATCAAATCCGTAGCTGCTTGAATTTCAATTGGCTGAACAAGAACAGGTCCACGCAATGAATACAACAACAGACATCCCACGCGTACTTACCGACGTCAATGCGCGCCACCTCGACGCGCTGGAATCGGAAGCGATCCACATCATGCGCGAAGTGGCGGCCGAATGCGCCAATCCGGCCCTGCTTTTCTCGGGCGGCAAAGACTCGGTGGTGTTGCTGCGCCTGGCCGAAAAGGCCTTCCGCCCGGGTAAATTCCCGTTCCCGCTGGTGCACATCGACACCGGCCACAACTTCGCCGAAGTGATCACCTTCCGCGACGCCCGCGCCGCCGAACTGGGTGAGCGGCTGATCGTCGGTTCGGTCGAGGAATCGATCCGCAAGGGCACCGTGCGCCTGCGTAACCCGGCTACCGATTCGCGCAATGCCGCGCAGGCGGTCACGCTGCTCGAGACCATCGCCGAATACAAATTTGACGCCTGCATCGGCGGCGCGCGGCGCGACGAAGAAAAGGCCCGGGCCAAGGAACGCATCTTTTCCTTCCGCGACGAATTTGGCCAGTGGGATCCCAAGGCCCAGCGCCCGGAACTGTGGGACCTGTATAACACGCGCGTCCACCCGGGCGAAAACATGCGCGTGTTCCCGATCTCGAACTGGACCGAACTCGATGTCTGGCTTTACATTCAGCGCGAAAAGCTGGCCCTGCCGCCGATCTATTTCGCGCACGAACGCCAGGTCATCCCGCGCAATGGTTTACTGGTGCCGCTGACCGATTTGACGCCGGCGCGCGAAGGCGAAACCGTTGAAACGCAAGTGGTGCGTTTTCGCACCGTGGGTGACATTTCATGCACCTGCCCCGTATCATCGAACGCCACGACGGTTGAAGCGATCATCGCCGAAACGGCCGTTACCCAGATCACCGAACGCGGCGCCACCCGGATGGACGACCAGACCTCCGAAGCGTCGATGGAAAAACGCAAGAAAGCAGGATACTTCTGATGAACGCCCGCATTGACCCAAGCTCCGACACCCTGACCGAACGCGGCCTGCTGCGCTTTATTACCGCCGGCTCCGTCGACGACGGCAAAAGCACGCTGATCGGACGCCTGCTGTTTGACAGCAAAGGCATCTTCGCCGACCAGCTCGACGCCATGTCGCGCTCCAAGCACAAGCGCACCGTGGGCGACGCAGTCGACCTGTCGCTGCTGACCGATGGCCTGGAAGCGGAGCGCGAACAAGGCATCACAATCGACGTCGCTTACCGCTACTTCGCCACGCCCAAGCGCAAGTTCATCATCGCCGACACGCCTGGCCACGAACAGTACACGCGCAACATGGTCACCGGCGCCTCGACGGCGGACGCGGTCATCATCCTGATCGACGTTTCCAAGGTCAAGCTGCGTGAAGACGGCGGCGTCGACCTGCTGATCCAGACCAAGCGCCACTCGACCATCGCCCACCTGCTGCAAATCGAGCACGTGGTCGTCGCGGTCAACAAAATGGACCTGATCGGCTACGACCAGGCCATTTATGATCGCATCGTCAAGGCTTACCAGGAATTTGCCGCCACGCTGGGCTTGAAGGACATCACCCCGATTCCCTTGTCGGCCCTGACGGGCGATAACGTCGTCGAGCGCGGCGACAAGCTCGGTTGGTACGAAGGCCCGACCCTGATCGAACTGCTCGAGTCGCTGTCGGTCTACGACGAGTCGCACAATGCGCCGTTCCGCTTTCCGGTGCAGCTGGTGGCGCGCCACAACGGCCACGAAGCGAACGACTTCCGCGGCTACATGGGCCGGATCGAAGCGGGCAAGGTCAGCGTCGGCGACAAGCTGGTGGTGCAGCCTTCGGGCCAAAGCGCCACCGTCAAGGATATCGTCACGCTGGAAGGCTCGCACCAGTTTGCCGTGGTGGGCCAGTCGGTCACGCTGCTGCTCAATGAACACCTGGACATTTCGCGCGGGGACCTGCTGGCAGGCGCCGACCAGCCGGCCACGCTGCTCAAGACGCTCAACGCAGACGTGTGCTGGATGTCGGACGAGCCGCTCGACCTGCGCCGCAAATACTGGATCAAGCACGGCACCAAGCAGACGGGCGCCAAGGTCACGGCGATTGACACGCTGCTGGACATCAACACCCAGCAGCGCCATCCCGCGCAAGGCTTGAAGCTGAACGACATTGCGCGCATTTCGCTCTCCGTGCAGCAGCCGCTGGCGGCCGATGCGTATGACGACATTCGCGCCACCGGCGCCTTTATCCTGATCGATGAAGTGACCCACCAGACCGTCGCCGCGGGCATGATCCGTCTGGGCGAATAAGGCAAGCACCATGACAGCTGTTCCCGGAAAAGTCTACCTGGTGGGGGCCGGCCCCGGCGCCCAGGACCTCATGACGCTGCGCGGTGCGCGCCTGCTGGCGCAAGCCGACGTGGTGCTGCACGACGCGCTGGTGACCGCCGAGATGCTGGAACTGTGCCCGCAAGCGCAGAAGATCCTGGTTGGCAAACGCTGCGGCCAGCTGTCGACGGCGCAGCAGTTCATCAACAAGCAGCTGGTCGACAACGCCAAAAAACACGCCATCGTGGTGCGCCTGAAAGGTGGCGACCCGATGCTGTTCGGGCGCGCGGATGAAGAATTGCGCGCGCTGGAAGAAGCGGGAATCGCCGTTGAAGTGGTGCCGGGCATTACCACGGCGCTGGCGGCGGCTGCCGCAACGCGGCAACCGCTGACCAAGCGCGGCGTATCGCGCAGCGTGGCGTTTTTTACGTCGAGCACGGCGCCCGAGCACGCGGGGCAATCGGCCATTCCCGACACCGATACGCTGGTGCAGTACATGGGCGGGCGCGAGGCGAGCGTGACGGCGCAGCGCATGCTGGACCAGGGACGGCGGCCCGACACGCCGGTGGTGGTGATTGAAAACTGCAGCCGGGTCGATCAGCGCATTTTCAGGCTGACGCTGGCGACGCTGGCGCAAGGGCTGGGACAGGCGCATGGACCGGTGCTGGTGATGCTGGGCGAGGCGATGAAGCAGCGCGAGAAGCAGGCGTCAGATGCCGCGGAGCCGGAGCCGAAGCCAGCGCGCCTGCGGGCATAAATCGATATATTGAGCAAGGCGTAGGGCGGAAAAGCCCGCAGGGCGCATTTTGCCAAGCGTCCCGGGGACCTCTCGGCGGAATGCGCCCTGCGGGCTTTTCCGCCCTACAGTAGAGGCTTTGCGACTACCTACACAAACCGCTGGTCATGCTCGTCAATCTCCCACTGCAGCTTGTCAGCACTCGCGTAGGTCAGTTCCGCAATCTTCCCCAGCCTGGCAAAGGCGCGCTGCAAGCGCGCGCTGAGCTGCGGCGACTGCATCCCGGCCAGCTGGCAACGAATCTCCCGAATATCTTCCTTTAAACCGCGCAAGGCGTTGCGCAGTGCGTGATCGGTATCGATTGCCTCGCCGACCTCATCGTGCATGCGCGAACGCAAAAGATTGATGCGCTCGCCCATCAGATGGAGGCGGTCGCCAAGCCGGTCCAGCCGTAACGCGCAGCGCCGTTCGGCGCCAAACGAAGCAAACGCAACTTCAGAGCGCCGGAACACGTCAAGCACGTTGGCAAACAGGTATTTGAGGGTGTTTGCAAGCATGATCAGACCCAATCGAATCGCAGAAAATATCAAGAAAGTCTGGTCCCAATCACGGTGCACGTCAAACGTTCACGTCCCGTTTGACACTGATTTAAAACAAACGAACCGATTATTTACCGGGTGCGTTTTTGGCGCTTGCAAACCCGGGCGCCATGGGCCATAATCCAAATGCGAATAATTCTCATTTAACAGGAGGTGAGCCGATGACTAAGCACGCTTTACCGCAGCACGCCGCGGCGCCGGCCGCCCGGCAAACGCAGCCGGTGCGTCTGAGCAGCCACGACTTGCTTCGGCAAGCCCGGTCGATCGAGATCGAGCACGAGGGCAAAATCTACCAATTGCGGCTGACGCGCTTGAACAAGCTGATCCTGACCGCCTGAATTTTCCCTGAATTCCCCTGAATGCAGCCAGCCATCCGCCACCATGCGGCAAGCGAGCCAATCAACCACCATTATTAGGAGCGTTGCATGGCTATCGACCTGACAAATTCCCCCTCAACCGCGCCCGGTTTGCCGCCCCAGCCGGAACTGCTGGTCTCCAGCGCGCTGCACTTGATGACCCACTACAGCGCCCAGGCCGGGCAGGCGGGAGCGTGCGTGAAGCTGGCGTCGGTCATTGAACGGCATTTGAAGGCGCTGGCCGGCCATGGCGACCTGAACCCGGTGCTGCGGGCCACCTGCCAGCAGTTGTCGGAGCAGTGGGCCCTGGTCGTCGACAAGGCGATGCCGCGGCCGACCCGGCCGAAATTATTCCCCAGCTTCGGCCCGCGCAGTCACTGACCGGCATTGCGGCGCCGGGGTCTGAGCTGGGTCCGAGCTGGGTATGAGCTCGCACGCCCCAACTAGTCAGGCTTTGGCGATGGCGCAGCCGAAAGGCGCCAGTGTCTGGCCGCGCACGCCGTGCGCGTACAGCATCTGCTGGGCTTCGAAGGCGGCGGGCAGCGCGCAGGCGGTGTCGGCGAGGTTGACCGCGACCAGCAGACGCGCATCGGCATTGCTGCGCCAGTACACCAGCAGCTGGGGAACGCCGCTGCGCACGAAGTGCACCGCGCCCTGGCGCAGCGCCGCATGCGCGCGGCGCAACTTGATCAGCGCCTGGTAATGCTTGAACGTGCTTTGGTCGAAGCTGTCCCAGTCAAGGCGGAAATCGTCGAACAGCGAACGCCAGTCCTGCCAGCGCGGCTCGTTGAATTCCTGCCCCATCATCAGGTGCGGCACGCCGTCAAGCGTGAGCACGACGGCGGCCGCAGCCAGATGCAGCGCAGGGCCAAAGTAGCGAAAAGCCCTGCCCTGCTCCTTTTCTTCCAGCCAGCGCATGCGCAGCGCCCCGCGCGGGAAGGTGTAGGTGGACTCTTCCCATTGCCAGCGCAGCGCGTTGGCCGTCGCTTCGCCGGCGGCGATGCGCAGCATGGTCTCGCGCGCGCCGCCGTCGTACGTCAGGTCGCAGGCGTCGAGGTGATGCAGTTCGTCGGTCGATTGTGAAATCAGGCCGATGTCGGGCCGCACGGCGACCAGCGCGGCGCGGATCTCGTCCAGGAAGTCGAGCGGGGTAATGTCGGCGTCGTCAAAGCGCATGCCGTCAAGATCAAAGCCGGTCACCCAATCCTGCATGGCCTTGAGCAGCCAGGCGCGCGAGTGCCGGTTGCTGAAGTCGAAACCGGCGAAACAGGCGCGGTCCGGCACCGCATAGTAAATTGCGCCGCCGGCGTCGCGCGCAAACCATGCAGGATGGCTTACGGTGAGCACGTTGTCGCAACTGGCGCGGTTGAGCGTCCAGTCCAGCATGATGCGCATGCCGCGCGCGTGGATGTCGGCCACCAGCGCGCGCAGTTGATCGGCAGTGCCCAGCTCCGGATCGATGGCCATGAAGTCGCGCACCGCGTAGGGGTCGCCCTTCTCGCCAATGCGCGCGGCCACGCCGATGGGCTGCACCGGCATTATCCAGATCACGCTTATGCCAAGCTCCTGCAGGTAGCCCAGGCGCTCGCGCACGCCGTCAAAGGTGCCGCCGAAGGCACGCACCGACAGCTGGTAAATCACGCCATTGGCGAGCCACGGCGCACTTGCTACAGCGCTGCGGCGGCGGTACAGGTCGCCGGGCGTTTGCTGGGAGGCCTCGCCGGCCCGTACGAACACGTCGCCGAACTCGTTGATGGTAAAGCAGGAGTTGTTCTGCGCGTCTTCCGAAATCCAGGGATTGGCGGGGTCGACGATCTAGTCGCGCCCATTGACGACGTACTTGTAGTGATGGCGTCCGGGTTTGGCCGGCACCATGGCCTGCCAGGTGACGGCGCCCACCCGCGTGAGAGGGAAGCTGTCGCCCACCCAGTTATTGAAGGTGCCTGCCACCGCGACGGAGTCGATGCCGGCCCCGCCGTCGAAAGTAAAGCGGATGCCGCGCGCGGTTTTTTGCGGCAGCAGGTCGGGCCGCAGGGGTGGATTGGTGGTTGTCATGATGGCAGTATTTTACCGCGTGGCGCAGCGCTTTTACAACGCCTGCCCATCGCCAACGCCGGCTACGGTCAAGCCGATCTGGAGAACGCCGCCACGCAGTAGTCGGTCATGGCGTTGAGCACACCGGGGTCTTCGCCGACCGCGCCGGCCACGCACAGCGCGAGCTGCGGATGGTCGCTCTGCAGTTGCTCGACCATCAGCGGCAGGTCGCGCAGCAGATGCCCGCCCTGCCCCAGGAACACCGGTACGATGGTGATGTCGGTCACGCCGCCGGCGATCAGCTCGGCCACATGGGCGGGCAGGCGCGGCTCCATCAATTCCAGGAACGCCAGCGACACCGGTACCTGCGGCATGCGTTCCTGGGTCAGCGCGGCCAGCCGCTCGAACGGCGCGGCCCACGACGCGGCGCGCGCGCCATGGGCAAACAGGATCAGGGAACGGGTCATCAATGCCTTTCAACGCGCCACAGCGCGACTAATGCGAGTGCCAGGAACACCAGGCTGGGCGCGATTGCCGTCAGCGGCGCCGGCATGGAACTAAGTACGCCCAGGCTTGCGGACAAACTATTGACCAGCATGTAGCCGACACCGAGCATGATACCCGCAAAAATCTTGATGCTGATCCCGCCGCTGCGCGTTTGCAGGTAGGCGAACGGCAGCGCGAGCGCCATCAGGACGAAAATGGCAAGCGGATCGAAGAGCTTTTTCCAGAAGGCGATCTGGAAGCGCTCGCTCTCCTGCTTGTTCTCGCTCAGGTGGCGCGCATAGACGGCCAGCTCATTGGCCGACATGCGGTCCGGGTCGGAGGCCGAGACCGATATGATCTTGGGCGTCACTTCGGAAACGAGGTCCATCCCCGGCAGCTTGCGCGTGACGACCCGGCTGCTGTCCTGGCCGTAGTTGGACAAGCCCTGCTGCCCTGCGGCCGTCGCCGATGCGGCGTCCGGCGCGGTGTTTGAAAACACGGTCTGCGTGACCTCTTCCAGGCGCCAGGTGTTGTTGCCCTTGTAGCTGCCGCGCGCGGCGGTGATCAGCGATCGCATGCGAAAGTTGGTGTCGAATTCATAGAGCCGCACGTCGATCAGCTGGCCGTCATTGCGAAACTGGCGCACGTTAAAAAAACGCGAACCCGTCACGGCGCCGGTGATGCCCTCGCTGCGCACCACGTCCTTGGTCCACATGCCGCTGACGAAGCCCTGGGTGACGGTGGCGCCGCGCGCGGACAGGCGCATGCGTTCGGCCACCGGTGCGGTGCGCGGCGCGATCAGTTCGCCGAATATAAAGGTGATCAGCACCAGCACGATACCGATCTTGAACAGCATCCAGGCGGCCTGCCGGGTTGACATGCCCGACGCGCGCATGATCGTAAATTCGGAACTGGCGGCAAACTGCGCCATCGTATAAATGGTGCCCAGCAGCGCGGCGATCGGCATCACGACATACACGTGATACGGCAAGCGCAGCAGCACGAACAGCAGCGCGTGCTGCAGCCGGTAGCCGTTGTTGCCAATCACAGGCAACTGCCCGGTCAGGTCGAAGAACGCGTTCAACGCCAGGAAAGCGACCAGCACGAAGGCAACCGCCTGGGCGATCGAGACGGCGAAATAACGCTGCAGGATTTTCATGCCGCACTCGCCTTGCAGCGCGGCGCGTGCCGGCGCCGCTTGAGCGCCGCCCACAGCACCTTGGGATGGAGGCGGTGATTCACATTCAGGCGCCAGGCGAACATTCCCACCACCCACAGCGCTACGAGCAGGTGCAGCGGCCACCAGGCCGTGGCAAATTGCAGCTTGCCGCGGGCAACGGCCGACTCGGTCATCTTGGCCAGGTTAATGTAGGTGAAAAAAATCAGCAGCGCCACGATCATATTGGCCGCGTTACCGGCACGCGGATTGACGAAGCCGAGCGGAATGGCCAGCAAGATCAGCAGCAGGCAGGTCAGCGGCTCGGCGATGCGATACAGCAGTTCGGCGCGATTTTCCGGACTCGGCGCCGCTACCAGCGCCATGGTCGACATCGCGTCGGGCGGCAAGGCGCCGCCGGTCACGGGCATCTTGGTGGCCACGCGCATGCTGTAGCGTTCAAACTCCATCGACTGGAAATCGGCCTGCCCTGGCGTGCCCTGATAGCGTCGGCCGTTCTTGAGAACCAGGAATTGCCCGCCCTTGCCGTCCGCCTCGATCACGCCTTCCTTGGCGACGACGACGGTATTGATCTTGTCCTCGACGGTATTGACAAACACGTTTTGCACCACGGTCGATTCGCCCGAGACGCCTTCGACGAAAAACACGCGGTTGCTGGAGGACGATTCGCGAAACTGGCCGGGCGAGACTTTTTTCAAGTCTTCGCGTGTTTCGAAGCGCTGGACGAACTCCGTGCTTTTCATCTTGGCCCAGGGACCGGCGTAAAGACTGACGACGGCGGTGAGCAGCACCAGCGGCAGGCCGAAGGTCATGACGGGCCGGACCCAGCGCACCAGCGACAGGCCCGAGGCGAACCACACAACCATCTCGGAATCGCGATAGCTGCGCGTGACGACGGCCAGAACGGAAATAAAGCTGGTGAGAGTCAGGACAGTTGGCAGATAATTCAGCATTGCGAAGAAGATCAACGCGACCACGTCGCCTGTGGCGACCTTGCCACCGGCGGCCTTGCCAAGAATGGCGATCAGGGTCCAGGTAACGAGGATCGAAAACAGTACGGTGAAGGTAGCTCCGGCCGAAGCGGCCAGTTCACGTTGCAAGGCGCGTTGAAAAATCATTCGAAGTTGGACATCATAGTTTAGGCAGTGCGCGTCAAATACGCGAAAAACACGACATGGAGATTCAAATGGACTTTAGCATAAAAGCATTCGATACAAAAAACACCATCGCGTCGGCCAAAACAGGCTGTATCGCGGTTGCGGTATTCGAAAACAAAAAACTGTCGCCGGCAGCGAAAGAGCTCGATCACGGCGGAGAAATCAGCGCCGCGCTCAAGTCCGGCGACATCACCGGCAAGCCAGGCACCACCTTGACGCTGCGCGGCCTGGCTGGCGTGGGCGCCGCCCGCGTGCTGCTCGTCGGCCTTGGCAATGAGGAGTCGGTCAGCGAGAAAAGCTTTACCACTGCGGTGACCGCCACGCTCAAGGTGTTCTCCACACTGGGCGCGACGGACGCCATTATCGCACTACCGATGGCCGATGTGAAAGGGCGCGACGCCGCCTGGGCGATTCGCACCGTGCTCTGCTGCGCGCACGAGGCTGCCTTTCGCACCGACGGCCAGAAGAGCAAGAAGGATCCGGCGCCTGCGGGCGTGAAAAAAGTCACGCTGGCGCTCGATGCAACGGCCCAGGCCAAAAATGCGCTGGCGCAGGCGCAAGCGATCGCCAACGGCATGGACCTGACCAAGGAACTGGGCAACCTGTCGGCCAATGTGTGCACCCCGACCTACCTGGCCAACACGGCCAAAAAGCTGGCCAAGGAATACAAGTTCGACGTCGAGATCCTCGACCGCAAGCAGCTTGAAGCGCTCAAGATGGGCAGCTTCCTGTCGGTCACCAACGGCAGCGACGAGCCGCCGAAATTCATCGTGCTCAAGCACATGGGCGGCAAGTCGAAGGACGCGCCGGTGGTCCTGGTCGGCAAAGGCATCACCTTCGACAGCGGCGGCATTTCGATCAAGGCCGGCGCCGGCATGGACGAGATGAAGTACGACATGGGCGGCGCCGCCTCGGTGCTGGGCACCTTCCGCGCGCTGGGCGAAATGAACCTCAAGCTCAACGTCATTGGCGTCATCGCCAGCTGCGAGAACATGCCGTCGGGGCGCGCCACCAAGCCGGGCGACATCGTCACGTCGATGAATGGCCTGACGATCGAAGTGTTGAACACCGACGCCGAAGGGCGCCTGGTACTGTGCGATGCGCTCACCTACGTCGAGCGCTTCAATCCGGCAGCGGTGGTGGACATCGCCACGCTGACGGGCGCCTGCATCGTCGCACTGGGCAACCATAATTCGGGCCTGTTCACCCGCAGCGACGAGGCGCACGAAAAGCTGGCGGCCGAACTGCTCGCCGCCGGCAAGCAGACCAGCGACACCGCATGGCGCCTGCCGATCGAGGAAGCCTACAACGAGCAGCTCAAGTCGAATTTTGCCGACCTGGCCAACATCGGCACCCCTGGTGGCGCGAGCGTGACGGCGGCGTGCTTCCTGGAGAATTTCACGCGCAAGTACACCTGGGCGCATTTGGATATCGCAGGTACGGCGTGGAAGTCGGGCGGGTCCAAGGGCGCGACCGGGCGTCCGGTGCCGCTGCTGACGCAGTTCTTGATCAACCGCGTGTAAGCAGCGGTGGTTGAAGACAAAAAGCGGCCCGTGCGGCCGCTTTTTTGTGCTCAAGAATACGACGGCGCTGCCACTCGTGTGAACGCGCCGCAGTCAGGAGCGTAGGTCGGATAAGCGCCAGCGCAATCCGACATGCGTCAACGCGACGCATGTCGGATTGCGCTGGCGCTTATCCGACCTACCGCTTGATCCCGAAGGACGAACGGCCAAAGCCATGCAGTGCCGCCTTCGCGAGGACGATATGGCAACAGGCGTACTTTCCGACGCTCTCAATACACAGGGTTACCCGGATTGCCCTGCTGCGTCCCGGGGGCCGCTGCCGCCGGCCTGCTCGCCTTCATCAGCACCGTGAGCGTCTCGGGGTAATCAAACCCCGCTCCGGTTTTTTTATCGAGCAGATACCCCAGGCCGGCCGTTGCCACATTGCCGATCATGGCGCTCGCATTGGGCCTTGACGCAAAGCGCTCCTGCCCCACGCTCTCGGTACCCCTGCGACAGTCCACGAACAGATTGCCCGCGCTGCGCCTGACCGATACGCGACCGGGCGCCGTGACGAACCAGCGCCCCGCGTCATTGGTGATCACGCAGCCCACGCCCGTGATTTCACGGTTGTCGAAGATGGTATGAATTTCAAGCCGCTGCATGGGCGACTCGCTGATCGTCGCGCAGCCCGCCAGCGCAGCGGCCAGCGCCAGCGCGCCCCAGTGTCTTGTGAATGCCATGCCATCCTCCTTTAGCGTTGAGTGCTGCAGCGCCTACTGTAGCGGAATTGGCTGGTTCGCGGGTACCGGCACGGCCGTCACGCTGTTTTTCGGGCTGCCCTCGATCAGCTTGTCGGAGTAAACCAGGTAGACCAGCGTATTGCGCTTCGGGTCCACCATGCGCACGACGCGCGTGTGCTTGAAAAAAATCGACGCGCGCTCGCTGAACACTTCTTCGGTGCGCGCGACCTTGCCGTTGAAACTGAGCGCGCCCACCTGGCGGCAGGCGACGGACGAATCGGACTTGTCTTCGGCCAGGCCGATGGCGCCCTTGATGCCGCCGGTCTTGGCGCGCGACAGGTAGCAGCTCACGCCGCCCACCTTGGGGTCGTCAAACACTTCGACCACGATCTTGTGATCGGGCCCGATCAGCTTGAACACGGTGTCGACCGAACCGATGGTCTCGGCATTGGCAAACTGGAAGGCGGCAGACAAGACGACGCCGATGGCCACATGGCTTATGCGCATAAAAAATCCTGGAGGTTGCGGCCGCATCATGGGCCTGGCATTACGGTACCGGCGTGAAGCGCTGCACGAGCGTGCCGTCGACTTCCACCAGCTGGAAAAACACGTCTCGCGGCCGGGTCCAGAAGGACCCGTCGGGAGCCGTGTAGACAATCATTTCGGACAGGTCCGATTCAAGCGTGGCCACGCATACCAGCTGGTACAGGCCACCCTTGTAGTGCCGAAACTGCATCAGCTTTCGGACTTGTCTTCGGCCATGGCCTTCTGCTTTTTCTTCAGGCCCTGGATCACCTTGAGCACGCCTTCAATACCGGCGGTGTCGTCCAGGTCGCTGAAAGCGTCGAGCACTTCGTTGAGCACGCGGTTACGCACGGCGCTCTCGTCGGACGTGGCGGGCGCGGCGGCGCGCACGCTCTCTGGGCTGACCTCTTTCGCGGCAAGCTTGGGCGCTGCATACTTCGTCGTCGCTGCGGCAGTTTTGCCATGCGCTAACGCTGCCTGCCAGATTACCCAGCGGCGCTGCGTCTCGAATACGAGGTATTCCTCGGGTTTGTCTTCGCGGCGGCGTACGATGTGACCATCACGCTGGGCCCATGCTTCAAATGCATTGCGCATTTCGATCCTTTACAAATGCTGTGTTCGCATTTTTATCACTAATTGAAACACGTAGTTTCGAATTAGAACCACCTGTCTGGCTGCCTTGGAAGCACAGCTTTTCAGGACTAGTAGTGCCTGATTCTACGGAAAACATTCAAGCGCGGTCGGTGCACAAGCTTACCGCCAAAACTTATATTACGCTCTCCGTTATAAGAATGCAATTTTTAATTCCCGTCGAGTAACAATAGTACGAAACCCGCGTAAAGTATTACTGTTGTTACACTTTGCAACACTTATAGGCTGTTCTGCAGAAAAAAGCAATAGTGTCGTGAAATTAACATAGCATAACTTGCCAAGAATCTTACTTCGACATTAGCACAAGTTGCCTTGGATCATTATAAAACAGAATAAATTCGGTGGTCGCGCGATCTTGTACGAAATTGCGGCTGGGTTGATACTGCGCGTACCTGCAACATTTATACAACACTACAACATGAAAATCGCTACCTGGAACGTCAACTCCCTGAAAGTCCGCCTGCCGCACTTGCTCACGTGGCTAGCTGAAAACCCGGTCGACGTGCTCTGCTTACAAGAGACAAAATTAACAGACGATAAGTTCCCCATCGCACAAATTAATGAAGCCGGTTACCAGGTCGCGTTCAGCGGCCAGAAAACGTATAACGGGGTAGCGATCCTGTCGAAGCATCCGATCAGCGACGTGGTCAAGAACAATCCCCGCTATCCGGACGCGCAGCAGCGCATCCTTGCCGCCACGATAGCGGGCAGCCGTTTCATTTGCGCTTACGTGCCCAACGGGCAGTCGGTCGACTCCGACAAATACGGCTACAAGCTGGCATGGCTTGCCGCGCTGCGCGACTGGCTGGCCGACGAGATGGCAGCGCACGCGGGCGCTGGCCTAGCCATTTTGGGGGACTACAACATCGCCCCGGCGGACCAGGACGTGCATGACCCGGCGGCGTGGGCCGGACAGGTGCTGTGTTCGGACAAGGAGCGCGCCGCCTTGACTGCGCTGACCGACCTGGGTTTGACCGATGCGTTTCGCATGTTCCAGCAGCAGGACAAGTCGTTCAGCTGGTGGGATTACCGGATGCTGGGTTACCAGAAGAACAAGGGGCTGCGGATTGACCATATCCTGCTGTCGGCGGTGCTTGCCGAGCGTTGCGTGGCCTGCGCAATTGACCGCGCGCCGCGCAAGTGGGAGCAGCCGTCGGATCATGCGCCGGTGATTGCCACGCTGGCGTAGCCCTTGTGCCGGGCGAAACAGCAAATGCGCGCGCTACCGTAAGCCGTCGGCGGCGCCTGGCGCAATGCACGCTGCGCGTTTTTGCGCCCTACGTGTTCTTCAGAACCTCGGCGGCCTCGCGCGCCTCCAGCGGCTGCGCAAACAGGTAGCCCTGCGCGTACTGGCAGCCGTTCTGCTGCAGCAGCGCGTACTGCGCTTCGGTCTCCACGCCCTCGGCCACGACCGACAGCTGCAGGCTGTTCGACAGCGCCATGATGGCCGCCACAATGGCGCGGTCCTCGGTGCTTTGTTCGAGGTCCTTGATAAAGGCGCGGTCGATCTTGATCTTCTTGACCGGGAAGCGCTTCAGGTAGGCCAGGCTCGAATAACCGGTGCCGAAATCGTCGATCGACAGGCGGATTCCCATGTCGTTGATCTGCCCGAGAATTTCGAGCGTCTGTTCGCCGTGCTGCATCAGCGCCGTTTCGGTAATCTCGAATTCGAGCAGCGCCGGATCGATCCCGGTTTCGTCGAGCACGCACTGGATCGACTCGATCAGCCCGCGGTGCATGAACTGGCGCGGCGACAGATTCACCGTCAGCGGTACCGGTTTGAGTCCCTGGCGCTGCCAGGCCATGCTTTGGGCGCAGGCGCTGCGCATCACCCATTCGCCGATCGGCACGATCAGGCCGTTCTCTTCGATGATCGGGATGAAGTGGTCCGGCAAAATCAAGCCATCGTGCGGCCGGCGCCAGCGCAGCAGCACTTCCATCGCGTGCAGGCGGCGCGTGGCGGTGTCGATGATCGGCTGGTAAAACAGTTCGAACTCGTCCTTGGCCATGGCGCCGCGCAGGCTGCTCTCAAGTTCAAAATGCTGGGCTGCGGCCTGGTTCATGCGCTGCATGAAGAATTGGTAGTTGTTGCGCCCGTTCGCCTTGGCGTGGTACATGGCCGCGTCGGCGTGGCGCATTAGCGTTTCGACGTCGGCGCCGTCGTCCGGATACATGCTGATGCCGATCGACGGCGTAATGTGCAGCATGCGTCCTTCGAACGGGAACGGCAAAGCCAGCGCTTCAATGATCTTTTCGGCCACGTGGCTGCATTCTTCCGGCTCGCGGATGCCCGGCACCAGCACCACGAATTCGTCCCCGCCCAGACGCGCCACAGTGTCGCTGGCGCGCACGGCGCGGCACAGGCGGCTGGCCACTTCCTTGAGCAGGTAGTCGCCGGTCAGGTGGCCGAGGGAATCATTGATGGTTTTAAAACGGTCGAGATCGATGAACATGACGGCCAGCTTGCGCTCGGAGCGCTGCACGGCCAGCATGGCGCGGTCGAGCCGGTCCGACAGCAGCGCGCGGTTGGGCAGGCCGGTCAGGCTGTCGTGGTAAGCCATGTGGTGCACGCGCGCCTCGGCCTGGCGCCGCTCGACGATCTCGGCCTGCAGCAGCGCGTTGGCGCCGGCCAGCTCGGCGGTGCGCTCAAGCACCCGCACTTCGAGTTCGTCGCGCGCGCGCCGGATCGCTTCGGCCGCCTCGCGGCGCGCCGTCACATCATCGACCAGCCACACCGAGCGGCCGGTAACACGTTCCAGTTCGAACGGACGGCCCGACAGGCGCGCCCAGAACAAGGTGCCGTCCTTGCGCACCAGCTGGAACTCGGACATGCTCACGCGCCCGGCCCGAAAGTCGCGCGCCGTCTCAAGGCGCGCCTGCTCCCAGCTGGTCTTGTCGGGATACAGCGACTGCACCGACAGGCCATTGATTTCGCCCGTCGAGTAGCCAAACAATTCTTCCATCTTGGCGTTGCAGCGCAGATTAAAACCGTGTTCCACCACGGCGATGCCGAGCACCGCGCTGTCGAGGATGGCCTGGTTTTCCAGCAGCGCGTTGCGCAGCGACTCCTCGGCGCGCTTGGCGTCGGTGCGGTCTTCGATGATCCAGATCGTGCCCTGGCTCGGGTCTTCCGGGTTCACCACATAGCCGATCAGCTGGCACCACATCACCGAACCATCCTTGCGGGCCATCCAGACGTCGGTCTGGAACGGCTTGGCGACCGACAGCAGCGGCCCCGCTTCAGCGCCAACGGCAGCATAGACGTCGTCGCTGGGATAGAGCGCGCGGCCCGGCAGGCCGAGGCCTTCGTCATCATGGTAGCCGAACATCTCGGCAAAGCCGCGGTTGTAGCGCTTGATCACGCGGTTCTTGGTGTACAGGATGCTCATTGACGCATTCGTCATCAGGGCCTGCACCTCGATGAGCGTCTGGCGCGCTTCGGTGACGTCTTCCAGAATCCAGATCGTACCCTCTTCGCTGCGGTCGGTGTCGACCGCCTTGGCGCGCACCCGGCACCAGAACAATTCGCCGTTCTTTTTCCTGAACTGGTACTCCGCTTTCTCGAACGGCAAGCCGTTGCCCAGCAAGGGTCCGGCGTCGCGCCCGAACTGCTGGTACAGCTCTTCGGACGGGAACACCTCGAGCGCGCGGCGCCCGGTCATCTGGTCGATGGTGGAGCCGAACATCTCGGCAAAGCGCGGGTTACACGACAACATCACGCCGCCCCTGCTGAACAGGATGCCGACCGACGCATTGTCGAGAATCGCCTTTTGTTCGAGCAGGATTTTCTTGGTTGCTTCCTCGGCCGCCTTTTGCGCGCTGCGGTCGTCCAGGATCCAGATCGTGTCCTGGCGCTCGCGCCCGGCATTGATGACGTAGACGTAGGCATGGGCCCAGAAAGTGAGGCCGTCCTGGCGCCGCATCAAGCCGTCGGCCTGGTACGGGCGGCCGGAGCGCAGCAGTGGACCGGCGTCTTCCAGCATCGCGTCGTAGCTCTGCGCGCACGCATACAATTCGCTCGCAGTGCGTCCTACCCCGTCGTCGCCCGCAAAGCCAAAGAATTGGGCGAACTGGCTGTTGTAGCGCAGGATGGTGCCATCGCGCTGGAAGGCAATCGCTAACGGCGCGTTGTCCATGATGGCCTGCATCTCGAGCAGCGCGCGGCGCAGCTTGTCCTCATTATGGTGCGGCTCGTCGATATCCTCGACGATCCAGATCGTTCCGTGCGCGCTATTGTGCGGGTCGACGGCGCGCCCGTAAATACGGCACCACAGCAAGCGGCCATCCTTGCGCCGCAATTCCATTTCACGCGTAAAGGCGGCGCCCGACGAAAGCGCGGGGCCGGCCTCGACGCCCATCTCTTCGTAGCATTGCACCGAAGGGAAGATGCACACGCTGCTCATGCCAATCAGTTCGTGCTCGGCATAGCCCAACATTTCCGCGGCGCGGATGTTGCATTCCTCGATGGTCCGTCTTTTACTGAGGAGGATGCCCACGGCCGCATTTTCGAAGAGCGCTTTCTGTTCGAGCAGTGTGGTGCGCAGTTCGGCAGCGTCACCTTCAAAACGGCGGATATCGGTAAAGACAAAGGTGGCGCCTTGGCCGTTTGCCAGCGGCTTGGCCGTGATCTGCACTGCCACTTCGGCGCCGTTTGCACGCAGCGCGCTTTGCCAACGACAGGCGCTGGTCTGGGCGCTGTGCGCGTGCGCGGCGCCCTCCGCAAGCGCGCCTGCGGCGAACAGGTCGACCAGGCGAACACCATCTACCGCCGCGCCAAGCAGGTCGCGTAGTTCGGCATTGGACGCAAACACGGTGCCCGCAGCGTCGCAGGCGCATGCGGGAGACGCGATCAGCTGTAATGCGTCGACGATGAAATCGTGGTTGGTAAGTGCGCGGTCCATGCAGGAAAACCGCCTGATGAGCGGGAGCCAAGGGAGCTGTGATCATAAACCACAATTGCACCCAAGTTACAAAACTGGCCGAAAAACAAGCGCCCGGAGCGCTCTGGGAGAGTGCTTCCGGGCATTCTTACCACACGGGGCGCGTGGGAATTGGAGACAATTGGAGAAGCATTAGCAAAATGTGCTGGCGAAAAGACAACTACCGGCCCGTCCGGGCACAGTGGAAAAGCCAATGCACGCTGCCTTCTACCACGAGAGGACGGCAAGGCAAGCGAGGAAGGCATCCTTCCCCACCCTTCAGCGTGAATTAAAACGCGTCGCCCGGCACGCGTACCCAGCCTTCCATCAGCACGCGCGCGCTGCGGCTCATGATCGCTTTCTTGACCTTCCACTCGCCGTCGACCAGGTGCGCTTCGGCGCCCACGCGCAGCGTGCCGGACGGGTGGCCAAAGCGCACCGCCGTGCGCGCAAGGCCACCAGCGGCGAGATTGACCAGCGTGCCGGGAATGGCCACCGCCGTGCCGATCGCCACCGCGGCCGTGCCCATCATCGCGTGATGCAGCTTGCCCATCGACAGGGCGCGCACCTGCAGGTCGATGTCCCCGGCCGCGATCTGCTTGCCGCTAGACGAGACATAGTCGCTCGGCCCCGACACGAACGCCACCTTCGGCGTGTGCTGGAACCTGGACGCTTCGGCAATGTGCTTGATGAGGCCCATGCGCACCGCGCCATGCGCGCGGATGGTTTCGAAACGCGCAAGCGCCGCGGCGTCGCCGTTGATCGCTTCCTGCAGCTCGGTGCCGCTGTACCCGATCTCTTTCGCATTGAGAAAAATGGTCGGGATGCCGGCATTGATCATAGTCGCCTTGAAAGTTCCCACGCCCGGCACTTCCAGATCGTCGACCAGATGCCCGGTCGGGAACATCGAGCCGCCCGCGCCCTCTTCGTCGGCGGCCGGATCAAGGAACTCGAGCTGCACTTCGGCCGCCGCGAACGTCACGCCGTCAAGCGCAAAGTCGCCCGTTTCCTGCACCGCGCCGCCGCTGACCGGCACGTGCGCGATGATGGTCTTGCCGATGTTGGCCTGCCAGACGCGCACCGTGCACACGCCGTCTGCGGGCACCCGCGCCGAATCGAGCATGCCGGCACTGATGGCGAACGATCCCACCGCCGCCGACAGGTTGCCGCAGTTGCCGCTCCAGTCGACAAACGCCTTGTCGATGGCGACCTGGCCGAACAGATAATCGACGTCATGCCCTTCGCGGCTGCTGGGCGAGACAATCACGGCCTTGCTGGTGGACGAGGTGGCGCCGCCCATGCCGTCGATCTGCTTGCCGTACGGGTCGGGGCTGCCGATCACGCGCAGCAGCAGCGCGTCGCGCGCAGGGCCCGGATACTGGCACGTTTGCGGCAGGTCCTGCAGGCGAAAGAACACGCCCTTGCTGGTGCCGCCACGCATATAGGTGGCGGCGATTTTGGTCTGGGGTACGCTGGACATCTAGGCCGCCTTGGTCGATTCGAGGAAATCCTGGGCAAAGCGCTGCAGCACACCGCCCGCTTCGTAGATCGCCACTTCTTCGGCCGTGTCGAGCCGGCAGATGACCGGTACCATGAGCTGCTCGCCGCCTTTGCGCTTGATCACCAGCGTGAGCGTCGAACGCGGGGTGCGCTCGCCGATCACGTCATACGTCTCGCTGCCGTCGATCGCCAGCGTATTGCGGTCCACGCCGGGTTTGAATTCCAGCGGCAGCACGCCCATGCCCACCAGGTTGGTGCGGTGGATGCGCTCGAAGCCTTCGGCGACGATCGCTTCCACGCCGGCCAGGCGCACGCCCTTGGCGGCCCAGTCGCGCGAGGAACCCTGGCCATAGTCGGCCCCGGCGATGATGATCAGGGGCTGCTTGCGCTCCATGTAGGTTTCAATCGCTTCCCACATGCGCGTGACCGTGCCTTCGGGCTCGATGCGGGCCAGCGAGCCGGCCTTGACCTTGCCGTCGACCTGCACCATTTCGTTCTTGAGCGTGGGATTGGCAAAGGTTGCGCGCTGCGCCGTCAAATGGTCGCCCCGGTGGGTGGCGTAGGAATTGAAGTCTTCTTCCGGCAGTCCCATTTTGGCCAGGTATTCGCCCGCTGCGCTGTCAAGCATAATCGCGTTCGATGGCGACAGGTGGTCGGTGGTGATGTTGTCGCCCAAAACTGCGAGCGGACGCATGCCCTTCAGTGCACGCTCGCCGGCCAGCGCGCCTTCCCAGTAAGGCGGACGGCGGATGTAGGTGGTCTGCGCGCGCCACTCGTACAGGGGGCTGACCTTCAGGCCATCGTCGGCCTGTTTGGCGAACATCGGGATGTAGACCTTGCGGAACTGCTCCGGCTTGACGCTCGAAGCGACGATGGCGTCGATCTCTTCGTCCAGCGGCCAGATGTCTTTGAGCGTGACGGGCTTGCCCTGGGCGTCCAGACCGAGGATATCTTTTTCGATGTCGAAGCGGATGGTGCCGGCAATCGCATAGGCGACCACGAGCGGCGGCGACGCCAGGAAGGCCTGGTTCGCATACGGGTGGATGCGCCCGTCAAAATTGCGGTTGCCCGACAGGACCGCGGTCGCATACAGTTTGCGATCAATGATCTCTTGCTGGATCACCGGGTCAAGCGCGCCGGACATGCCGTTGCACGAAGTGCAGGCATACGCCACCACGCCAAAGCCGAGCTGCTCGAGTTCCGGCATCAAGCCTGCTTCTTCCAGGTACAGCGTGACGGTCTTGGAGCCTGGCGCGAGCGAGGTCTTGACCCACGGTTTGCGCGTCAAGCCAAGGCGGTTGGCGTTGCGCGCGATCAGGCCAGCGGCGATCATGTTGCGCGGGTTGTTGGTGTTGGTGCAGCTGGTGATGGCGGCGATGATCACGGCGCCGTCGGGCATCAGCCCAGGTTCGTTCTCGACCACGCCGCTAATGCCGCGCGCTGCCAGTTCGGAGGTCGGCACGCGGTTGTGCGGGTTGGACGGGCCGGCGATATTGCGCACCACCGACGACAGGTCGAACGTCAGCACGCGCTCGTATTGCGCCGTTTTCAGGCTGTCGGCCCACAGGCCGGTATGGCGCGCATACAGTTCCACCAGCAAGACCTGCTCGTCGTCGCGTCCGGTCAGCTTGAGGTACTTGATGGTCTGTTCGTCGATGTAGAACATGGCTGCGGTCGAACCATATTCGGGCGCCATGTTCGAGATCGTTGCGCGGTCGCCCAGCGTCAGGTGCGACGCGCCTTCGCCATAAAACTCCAGGTACGACGAGACCACCTTCGCCTTGCGCAAAAATTCGGTCAGCGCCAGCACGGTGTCGGTGGCGGTAATGCCAGGCTGCGGTTTGCCGGTCAGTTCCACGCCGATGATGTCGGGCAGGCGCATCCACGACGCGCGGCCCAGCATCACGCTTTCCGCTTCCAGGCCGCCCACGCCGATGGCGATCACGCCGAGCGCGTCCACCATGGGGGTGTGCGAGTCGGTGCCGACCAGCGTATCGGGAAAGGCCACGCCGTCGAGCACCTGGATCACGGGCGACATGCGCTCAAGGTTAATCTGGTGCAGGATGCCGTTACCGGGCGGGATCACGTCGACGTTCTTGAACGCCTTCTTGGTCCAGTTGATGAAGTCGAAGCGATCTTCGTTGCGGCGGTCTTCAATGGCGCGGTTTTTTTCAAAAGCGTCAGGGTCGAAACCGCCGCACTCCACCGCCAGCGAATGGTCCACCACCAGTTGGGTCGGCACCACCGGGTTGACCAGCGCCGGGTCGCCGCCTTGCAGGGCGATGGCGTCGCGCAGGCCGGCCAGGTCGACCAGGGCGGTCTGGCCCAAAATGTCGTGGCACACCACGCGCGCAGGGAACCATGGAAAGTCCAGGTCGCGCCTGCGTTCAATGAACTGGGACAGCGATGCATTCAGGCTGGCCGGTTCGCACCGGCGCACCAGGTTTTCGGCCAGCACGCGCGAGGTGTAGGGCAGCTTGTCGTAGGCGCCCGGCTCGATCGCGTCGACTGCGGCGCGGGTGTCGAAATAATCGAGCTTGGTGCCCGGCAGGGACTTGCGAAATTGCGTATTCATGATGATTCCCAGTGGTCTACTTGCGGTCCGAAATCGGCACGAAGGTGAGGTCTTCAGGGCCGACATAGTTGGCGCTCGGGCGAATGATCTTGTTGTCGATGCGCTGCTCGATCACGTGCGCGGCCCAGCCGGAGGTGCGCGAGATCACGAACAAGGGCGTGAACATGGCAGTCGGCACACCCATCATGTGGTACGACACGGCCGAGAACCAGTCCAGGTTCGGGAACATCTTTTTAACGTCCCACATGACCGTTTCGAGGCGCTCGGCGATGTCGAACATTTTCATCGAGCCCGCCTGCGTGGACAATGACCGCGCCACTTCCTTGATGACCACGTTGCGCGGGTCCGACACGGTGTAGACCGGATGGCCGAAGCCGATCACGACTTCCTTGTTGGCCACGCGGCTGCGGATGTCCGCTTCGGCTTCGTCCGGGTTTTCGTAGCGTTCCTGGATTTCAAGCGCGACTTCGTTGGCGCCGCCGTGCTTTGGACCGCGCAGCGCACCGATGGCGCCGGTGATGGCCGAGTGGATGTCGGAACCGGTGCCGGCGACCACGCGCGCGGTGAAGGTGGAGGCGTTAAATTCGTGTTCCGCGTACAGGATCAGCGAGGTGTGCATCGCCTGCTCCCATTCCTTGGATGGTTTTTTGCCGTGCAGCAGATGCAGAAAGTGCGCGCCGATCGACTCGTCGTCCGTCTCGGTCTCGATCCGCTTGCCGTTATGGCTGAAGTGGTACCAGTACAGCAGCATGGAGCCGAACGACGCCATCAGGCGGTCGGCGATCATGCGGGCGCCGGGCACGTTGTGGTCATCTTTTTCAGGCAGCACGCAGCCCAGCACCGATACGCCGGTGCGCATCACATCCATCGGGTGGGCCGACGCCGGCAGCGCCTCGAGCGCCGACTTGACCGCCTGCGGCAGGCCGCGCATCGACTTCAGGTGCGCCTTGTAGCCCTTCAGTTCAGCCTTGGTCGGCAGTTTGCCGTGCACCAGCAGGTAGGCGATTTCTTCGAACTCGCTGTTGGTGGCGACGTCGAGAATGTCGTAGCCGCGGTAGTGCAGATCGTTGCCGGTTTTACCGACCGAGCACAGCGCGGTGTTGCCCGCGGTGACGCCGGAAAGGGCGACCGATTTTTTTGGCTTGAAGGGGGTTGCTTGTACATCGCTCATGCTGGAGTCTCCTGGAATAGTTGGTTTATTTTTTCTGGGCTGCGAACAGCGCGTCGAGCTTTTGCTCGAAATCGTGATAGTTGATGCGCTCGTACAGTTCCATGCGGGTCTGCATGGTGTCGACCACGTTCTTTTGCGTGCCGTCGCGGCGAATCGCGCCGTAGACGTTTTCGGCCGCCTTGTTCATGGCGCGAAAGGCCGACAGCGGGTACAGCACCAGGCCGACGTCGGCGCCTTTGAGTTCGTCCACCGTAAACAGCGGGGTCGCGCCGAACTCGGTGATGTTGGCCAGCACCGGCACCTTGACCGCTTTCGCAAACGTGGCGTACATGGCCAGGTCGGTGATCGCTTCCGGGAAGATCATGTCGGCGCCCGCTTCCACGCAGGCGATGGCGCGCTCCATGGCCGACTCCAGGCCTTCGACGGCCAGCGCATCGGTGCGCGCCATGATGACGAAACTGTCGTCGGTGCGCGCATCCACTGCCGCCTTGATGCGGTCGACCATCTCCTGCTTGCTGACGATTTCCTTGCCCGGACGGTGGCCGCAGCGCTTGGCGCCGACCTGGTCTTCGATGTGGATGGCGCCGGCGCCTGCCTTGATCATCGAGCGCACCGTGCGCGCCACGTTGAAGGCGGACGAGCCGAAGCCGGTGTCGACGTCCACCAGCAGCGGCAGGTCGCACACGTCGGTAATGCGGCGCACGTCGGTCAGCACGTCGTCCAGGTTGGAGATGCCCAGGTCCGGCAGGCCGAGCGAGCCGGCCGCCACGCCGCCGCCGGACAGGTAAATGGCCCGAAAACCGGCGCGCTTGGCCAGCAAGGCGTGGTTGGCGTTGATGGCGCCGACCACTTGTAAGGGCGACTCTTCTTGAACAGCTTTGCGAAATGCCGCGCCTGCGGAAACTTGGGCCATGATTGTCCTTTAGTGTTGCGTGGTCGATTGAACGAGATAGCACCTACACCGCAAAAGGCGTGCCACAGGTACGAGAACGGGGTGAGTCCTTGTGAATCAAGCACTTGGGTAGCTTGCGTTTCTCCACAAGCAAACAAATGAAACAAAATATTGCATTGCCAGTGGAACATTGAAACACAAATGAAACACCATTTGAAACATGGACTACAATAAGGATATGAGCTACCAGAACCGCCCTGCCCCCGATTCGCCCGACAAACCCGTCATCTGGACGGTATCGGTGTCCCGTCTGGCCGATCTGTTTCGCGACATCACGCTTGAATACGACCACCTGGCGACCATCGAGCCGGTGAACCTGGGCTTTGACGAGGCGGCGCGCGCGATCCGCGAACGGGTCGCCACCGAACGCTGCGACGTGGTGATCGCGGCAGGTTCAAACGCGGCCTATCTCAAGGGCCGCGTCTCGGTGCCGCTGGTGATCGCCAAGGCCAGCGGCTTTGATTTCATGCAGGCGCTGGCGCGCGCGCGGCGCGTGTCGGACCGCATCGGCGTCGTCACTTACCAGCAGCAACTGCCCGAACTGGCGGAGTTCGCCGCGACCTTTGGCGTGGCCATCGCCCAGCGCACCTACGTGACCGAGGAAGACGCGCGCGCCCAGATCAATGAACTGAAAGCTGCCGGCATCCAGGCCGTCGTGGGCGCGGGCCTGATCACCGATTTGGCCGAAGAAGCGGGACTGACCGGCGTTTTCGTCTACTCGGCCGCGTCGATCCGCCAGGCCTTTGACGATGCGCTGGAACTGGCGCGCCTGACGCACCTGGAATCGATTCGCGGGCGCCGCTCGGTGGTGGCCGACACGCTGCGCGCCAAGCACGGCCTGAACGACCTGCGCGGCGTGTCCGGCGCGATGGAGACGCTGCGCCAGGCCGTGGTGCTGTACGCGCGCTCGCCAGCGACGGTCTTGATTGCCGGCGAGACCGGCACCGGCAAGGAAATGGTGGCGCAAGCCATCCACCGCGAAAGCCCGCGCAGCCTGGGCCCCAACCGGCCTTTTGTGGCCGTCAACTGCGGAGCGATCGCCGAGTCGCTGCTGGAGTCCGAACTGTTCGGCCACGAAGAAGGCGCCTTTACCGGCGCGCGCCGGGGCGGCCACGCGGGCCTGTTTGAAGCGGCCAACCACGGCACGCTGTTCCTCGACGAAATCGGCGAAATGCCGCTGGCGCTGCAAACGCGCCTGCTGCGCGTGCTCGAAGAGCGCGAGGTGGTGCGCGTGGGCGGCACGCGGCCGATTGCTGTCAACGTGCGGGTGATCAGCGCCACCCACTGCGACCTGGAGGCGCGGGTGCGCGAAGGACGCTTTCGGGCCGACCTGTTTTACCGGCTGGCGGTGCTGCGACTGGCGCTGCCGCCGCTGCGCGAGCGCGCCGATGACATTGTCGTGCTGGCCGAATGGTCGCTCAAGACTGCGCTGGCGGCGCTCGGCGCGCGACCGCACCCCAACCTGCATGCCGAAATCACAGCCTGCGCCCCGCTGCTGGAGCGCTACAACTGGCCGGGCAATGTGCGCGAACTGCGCAACATGGCCGAGCGCCTGGCGCTCTACCTGGCGGCCGAGCCGCTACAGGCACTCACGCCCGCGTTCGTGCTCGGCGTGGCGCCGGAGCTTGGGCGCGGCGCGCCTGATGCGCAATTGCTTGCCGCGCCAAAGATCGAGAGCGAAACGGTGGAGCAAGTGCTGGCGCGTTTTGGCGGGCGGCGCGACGAGGCGGCGGCCTACCTGGGCATCAGCCGCACAACGCTGTGGCGCAAGCTGAAAAAGTGATACATTCTTGAGCAAGTCGACACAAAAAGTGACTAACGAAGTCTAGAATTATTCGTTCCCTCTCCCGCAGCGCAACCGTATGATCGCCCTTTTACCGCTGGCCGCAAAGCTCGCCGAAAAATTCGCAAGCGCGCGCGCCAGCTACCTGGAGGTCCCATGTCGCCCGCAACCGCACCTGCCCTGTTTTCCCTGATTGGCAATACGCCGCTGGTCGAAGTGACCCGCATCGATACCGGCCCCTGCCAATTGTTCCTCAAGCTTGAAAGCCAAAATCCCGGCGGCTCCATCAAGGACCGCATCGGGCGCGCCATGATCGAAGCGGCCGAAGCGGACGGCAGCCTACGACCGGGCGGCGTGGTGGTCGAGGCGACGGCCGGCAATACGGGCCTGGGACTGGCGCTGGTGGCGCGCCTCAAGGGCTACCGCGTGGTGCTGGTCGTGCCCGACAAAATGGCGGTCGAAAAAATCCTGCACCTGAAAGCGCTGGGCGCCGAGATCCACCTGACCCGCTCCGACGTCGGCAAGGGCCATCCCGAGTATTACCAGGACTATGCGGCGCGCCTGGCCCGCGAGATTCCCGGCGCCTGGTTTGCCGACCAGTTCAACAATCCTGCCAATCCGCGCGCGCATGAAACCGGCACCGGCCCGGAGCTGTGGTCGCAAACGGGCCAGCAGCTCGACGCCATTGTCGTCGGCGTGGGTTCGTCCGGCACGCTGACGGGGCTGTCACGCTTTTTCGAGCGCGTGCAGCCGGCGCTGCAATTCGTGCTGGCCGATCCCAAGGGCTCGATCCTGGCCGACTACATCAACACGGGCGTGCTGCGCACCGACGCCGGTTCGTGGGCGGTGGAAGGCATCGGCGAGGACTTCATTCCCGCCATCGCCGACCTGTCGCGCGTGACCAGCGCCTACACCATCAGCGACGAGGAAAGCTTTCACACGGCGCGCCTGCTGCTGCGCCAGGAAGGCATATTGGGCGGGTCGTCGAGCGGCACTTTGCTGGCCGCCGCGCTGCGCTACTGCCGCGCGCAGAGCACGCCAAAACGCGTCGTCACGTTCGTGTGCGACACCGGCACACGCTACCTCACCAAGGTCTACAGCGATGGCTGGATGGCCGACCAGGGGCTGCTTTTGCGTGAACAACTGGGCGACTTGCGCGACCTGATCGGGCGCCGCCATGACGACGGCGACATCGTCACCGTGGGGCCGGGCGACACCCTGCTCACCGCCTTTAACCGCATGCGCAGCAGCGACCTGGCACAACTGCCGGTCATGGACCAGGGGCGCCTGGCCGGCATCATCGACGAATCGGACCTGCTGCTGCATGTAACGAGCGAGCCGGCCGGGTTCCGAAGCCCAGTCAGCAGCACCATGACGGCGCAGCTGCAAACGCTGCGCCCGTCGGCCAGCGTGCAGGACCTGCGCACCATCCTCGAGCGCGGCCTGACGGCAGTCATTTGCGACGAGGCGCGCTTTTATGGCCTGATTACGCGTTTTGACCTTCTCAACCATTTGCGCAGGACTTTATCGTGACCGACTCCACCATCAAGAAGCACCTTTCCACGCGCGTGATCCACGGCGGCCAGTTTCCCGACCCGACAACGGGCGCGGTGATGCCGCCCATTTATGCGACGTCCACGTTTGTCCAGGAAAGCCCGGGCGTGCACAAGGGGCTCGACTACGGGCGCTCGCATAACCCCACGCGCTGGGCGCTGGAGCGCTGCGTGGCGGACCTGGAAAGCGGCGCGCAAGCATTCGCGTTTGCGTCGGGCCTGGCGGCGATAGCGACCGTGCTGGAACTGGCCGACAGCGGCTCGCACATCATCGCCGGCGACGACATGTATGGCGGGACGTACCGGCTGTTCGAGCGCATACGCAAGCGCAGCGCGGGGCATGAATTCACCTACGTTGATTTGACCGATCCGCAAGCGCTGCTGGCGGCATTGAGGCCAGAGACGCGCATGGTATGGATCGAAACGCCGACCAACCCGATGCTCAAGCTGGCCGACCTGGCAGCGATCGCCACCATCTGCCGCGCGCGCGGCGTCATCACCGTGTGCGACAACACCTTTGCCAGCCCGATCGTGCAGCGGCCGCTGGAGTTTGGCATCGACATCGTGGTGCACTCGACAACCAAGTACATGAACGGGCACTCCGACATCATCGGCGGCATTGCCGTGGTGGGCGGCGAGCCGCACCAGGGGGCTTGGCGCGAACAGCTGGGATTTTTGCAAAATTCGGTGGGCGCGATCCAGGGGCCGTTCGACAGCTTCTTGGTACTGCGCGGGATCAAGACGCTGGCCTTGCGCCTGGAGCGCCATTGCGCCAGTGCGCTGGACCTGGCGCAATGGCTGGAAAGCGAACCCAAGGTGGGCAAGGTGTTCTATCCCGGGCTAGCGTCGCACCCGCAGCATGCGCTGGCCAGGCGTCAGATGAATGGCTTTGGCGGGATCATTTCGATCCAGTTAAATACCGACCTGGCGGGCGCGCGCCGTTTTCTCGAGCGCTGCGACGTGTTCACGCTGGCCGAAAGTCTGGGCGGCGTGGAGAGTTTGATCGAGCATCCCGCCTTGATGACGCATGCGACGATTCCGCAGGCCCAGCGCGCGCTGCTCGGGATCAGCGACGGCTTGATCCGGCTGTCGGTGGGCGTCGAGCATGTCGAGGATTTGCGCGATGATTTGCGCGCTGCGCTGGCGGCCATTTGACGCTTCCAGGGCCGCTTATAGTGGAAGGCACGCGTTGCGCTTTTTCACCATACCCTACCTAGCCTGAATTTTGCATAAAAAAGGGCAAGAATGCCGTAAGTGATTGATAGAATGGGAGTTATCTAGAAACCTAAGCCATCAGCACGAACACACCTTGCCCGATATGAATTCTACTCC
>NZ_JAFCWX010000021.1:0-106235 GCF_049897805.1 Massilia sp. TWP1-3-3 | reverse complement strand
ATTAACCATGCCTACGCCCACACCGCGCTCAAGCCGCTGATGCCCATACTTCTGCTCGGTGGGAAAATCGGCAGAAAGGTTGGAACGCTGCTGCGCGACCTGCTGCGGCTAATTGCCGGAAAGACCTATCGACATCGAGAGAATCGTTCGAAGCCCAGGAAGCCCGGCGTAAAACCACACAAGAAGATGACTCAGAAAAACTGTTGAAATGTCTTAACTTGGGTGGATTGCCTTACCACCGGGAACAGCGGGTCGAAATTTGCGGAAGAAAGATTCTCAACCTGTCTCGAAAAGGTGGATCGTTCTTTACTTGTAACACAGTTGATATCGGGAGGGGCAGCATCGCTTCCGAAACAGCGGGTCTGCCGCCGGCCACATTCCAAGGCGTCGCAACGACTGTGTTCGGCGCGTCGGGCGGTTTCGTCGAACCGGGCGGGAACTGCGCACAAATTACCGGAGGGTGACCGTCCGCAACGGGAGCAGTCAACTGCAATGTTGCCAGTACTACATAGCGCCAGTCCCTACAAGGCTTCCTGTCCGTCGCGACCTCGACGCGCTTTCAAGCGCAACGGACTTAGAAGACGGTGTTCTCACCTCGCCGCGCGAACACGCCACTTCAACAACCATCGAAGAGAAAACAATGAAGAAAAACAAATTCAGGTTCACAAACCGCGCGCTGGTCCAACTGCCTGTGCACGACGCCTCATCGCCATCGCGGTCGGCCGAGTACAGTGATGCGGACGTGATCGGATTGCGCGTGCTGGTCAACAAGCAGGGGCGGAAATATTTCTATTTTCGCTTCGTCTTTGACGGCCAAAAGCGGGCGGCGAAACTTGGCGAGTTTCCGGCCTTGGAGGTGGCGGACGTTCGAAAACTGGCGCTTGAAATGCGCAGCAAGGTAGATCGAGGTATTAATCCGCAAGAGGTCCATGATCGCGCGCAGGCCTCGCCTACGTTCGAGGCGTTTGGCACAGCAGAATACATGCCCTTTGCGCGCCAGACGAAAAAAAGTGCATCTGACGATCTTTGCCGCCTAAAAGTGCAAATTTATCCACGATTTGGTTCGCGTAAGCTGGCTGATATTCAAACAAGGGAGGTTCAACAGTTCCATGCAGATATTAAGGAGTCGCACTGTGCAGCGACCGCAAATCGTCATCTGTCCTTGCTCTCGCGGATGTATAACTTGGCAGTTCAGTGGGGCCGCGCCGAGCGTAATCCGTGCGCAGGAATTTCGAAATTCAAGGAGAATAATATGCGCCAAAGATTTTTGAAGCCGGAGGAAATTCAACGGATGTATAAAGCCATGGAGGCGGAGCCAAATAAGGTAGCTGTCGCTGCGTTGAAATTTCTTCTTGTAACGGGGGCCAGGCGAGAGGAGGCCTTGCAGGCCAAGTGGCAAGACGTTGATTTGGACAACGGTGTTTGGTTCTTGCCTCAAACCAAGTCAGGCAGGGGGCGTTATGTTCAGCTAAATAGTGAGGCTCAAATGCTGCTTCGCTCTGCGCCGCGCATTCAGAACAGCCCTTGGCTTTTTCCTGGACGTGATCCATCCAAGCCCATATATTCGCCTCGTGGAGCACTTGATAGAGCGCTCGCATTGGCCGGGATAGAAGAGCATTTTAGGTTGCATGACCTTCGTCATTCTTTTGCAAGTTTGGCAGTCAATGCTGGTGTATCTTTGTCAATCATTCAGGGATTGCTAAATCACCAATCGCCGGTCCAAACGATGCGGTACAGTCATTTGATGAACAGCACGTTGCGCAATGCTTCGGAGTCGGTGGCTGATGTAGTAAGTAGGGCAACCAAGGGTACTGCCGGCGCATGTCAAGCTTCAGAGGACGTGCATCAGTAAGCGGAGCATGGTGTAGAAGGGGACATGTGCGGGCCGGCGCATGTCCCCTCTATTTTTATTGGCGACCGGCGGCTAAGTGGGGCACTGTGCTGGCATCGACACATCTGCCGCGATCAGGAAGCGCTCAACCTGCATCGAAGAGAAGCGCGCCTTAACCGCCGCAACGAAGGCCAGCACATCGCCGGTGGGCGGCACGGCCTGTTCGGCCATCGCTGCGCGGCCTGCATTGCTGACGGCGGTTTTATTCGTTTCGTAGCCCAGAGAGGTCAGCCAGTTTGCCATATCCAGATGCGTCATCTTGCCTTCTGTAATGACGCCCAGCAATTTCTGGGTGAACGCGCGTAAGAATAGTCGCTTCATTACGCCCACCGGACCATCCTTCGTCATATTGATGCTGCGCGTCGTGCCCGCGACGCCAGCGCTGATGCGCTTGCCGCGTGCCGCGCTGAACTGGTAGTTGGCGTGCCAGGCATCCCAATCGGAAAGCGTCTTCATGCAATTCTGCCGACGCCAGCCATCAAAGTAGGCGCGAGCACGTTCGCCAATTTCAGGCCTCGGCCAGGGAGCCGTGTCGAACGCAATATGTTCCATGCCGAGCACGCCGACCATGCGCGGGCTGATCGGCATACGCTTGAAGTCGAATTCCAAGCTCAGCAACGACGTACGTTCGGTCTTGGTGACATCAAGACTGTGTACCCACTGGTCTCGCAGGGACGTGAACGGGCGTGACGTCGTCATCTTACCCGGATAGCGATTAAGGTATAGATCGCAAATGTAAGCATTATGTTCAGCCTTCGGCAAGGGTGGTGAAACGCCCGCCTTGGCAAGCACGACCGGCGTCGGGTTGCCGTCAGCGTCAAGCCATGGCAGAGCCGTCATCTGACCACGCGTTTTCATGGCGATCAACTGGCGAACGCGATGCTTGCATTCGAGCATCGCGGTGCCAGGGGCGACGCGATTGCAAAGCGCCTGGAAACGACGCGCCATTGGTCCATCATGGTCAAGTTTGTCGAACGGCGCATCGGTCAAGAAGCCATCTGTCGTCACGCTGACGACAGCATAGTCAGCAGGCACGCCAACCAGTTGCTCAGCCATGACGGCGCGAACAAGGCCAGTGACATGCGAGGCCATAATCGCATTCGTGATAGCGGAACCCGGCAGCTTGACGCTTTGCATGCCACGCGTATCGAACACGGTCTTTTCCTTCAGACCTTGCGCCAGCTTGCCGTAGGCGGAGTTGCCCGCCAGCTTCGCATACTCTTCCGCCAGCGTTGCCACATGGGGATCGATGCGGTCGCGTTTAAATCGCGCGCGCAGGTCACGAATTTTTGTGACAAAGGGTTCGAACACACGCTGGTCTCCGGTGATCCAGGGGAACACGATACCGTAAAGAATTTTGACCTTACAGCCCTGATTGAGAGCGACCTCGATCTCGGGCGCGGTGCAGTACGACGTGCCCGCCAGCGGAAAATAGAGTCCCTTGACACCCATCTCAACAGGCAATGATGGGAAACGGCAGTCAGTCGGAAATTCAAACTCGACCATCGCAAAGCCAAGCACATGGCCGACGAAATCCAAAGGCTCGGTACTGTGGCGCATGCCGTTATAGTCAATCTGACGAAGGTCGACCAGACCTGTCGTATAGGCACCCGCCAAGTCGTAGTCGTACCAGTCGCCAATATGGGTAGGGCCACCATGGAAGCATTCGTTCCGGCCGCCGTGGTATGTCATGATTACGAACGGATCAACGATCTTTCGGAAAGGACAAGGGGTAATTTCGGTTTTGCTGCAAACCTTGCCTTTATTATCGTTCCATGCCGTCGTCTTGGTCGCCACCAGGCCCCATGATTTATCGAAATCGAGATCAGCCTCTTTGATTACCTTGGTAAGCAAGCGGATGGCAAGACTGCTTACCGTGGCGGGCAGCACATCACAGCCAACTTCGGTAGCAGCGAACTTTTCCAGGTGCTGGAGAAAGCGAACAGTGATCTCGGCATCGCGCATCGCATAAGCCTCAAACGCAGGCTTGTTCCCTTGCAACAGCAGGTCCATGCGGTCCTTAGCATAACCTTCAGGCAGATCCAGTTTGGGCAGGTCCAGCCATGCGCCAATGCGGTCAAGCGTGGTGCCCTCCACTACATGGCGGCCAAGGTCGATAAAGTTAGTAGTCAGGATGAACAGGCCCGCGCCGTCACTGACTACCGCAGTCTTTTTGCGCGGCATGCTGACGCCGGTCTGATTGAAAGCGAAATTGATACCCTGGCCGATAGTGGCTACCTTGCCGCCAGCGCTGTCCAACTCGTTCTTGAAGTCGCCAAGGTCGGCAAACGCAGCGAGGTCGAGGCGCAGGAAGAACCCGGCAAGAATCACGCAACTGGGCCACTCTGATATATAACCGTCGTCAATACCTTCGATGATCAGATTGAGCAACAGGCGCGAGAAGCTTGGACGATCGACCTTGTTGGCGCTCTTGGGGTAGATGATCTTCTTCAGCTCGCCCTCGTCACCAACCAGATGGAACTGGACAGACAGGATGTCGTTTTCGCCGGTCGTCGGATTCTTCGTAAACTCGCTGTCGAAGCCGACGCGGACCTTTGGGCCTGCCTTGTTGACAAAAGGCTTGGTTGGGTCTTTGCAGTACATGCTGATCTGGCGCAGCATCTTGACCTCAAGTTCGGCAATCTCCTTGTCGATGTCCGGAGGGATGAAATCGTCGTCGTTGTTGAACGGCAAGTCATTGTAACTTTGCGGTATATAGTCCCCTGCGGGCAATTTACAATCAACGGATGATGCTTCTGAAATAGCTGCTTCCACGATGGACCTCTAGCGCGTTCGGTGAAAAAAGAGGGCGGACCGAGATCCGCCCTGCAATAGTTTTTTTTTCTTTGGATTTTTTACTTGATTGCCTTCGTTTGCGAAGGCGGCGCGGAAATCGTCTCCTCTTTGGCAGGCATCGGCTGAGGTTGGGCCGCCTCTGGCAGGACGGCTTCATTCAAAAACGCCCAGCCGAGTTTGCGATAGTGGGGATCACCGGCGAGTGCGCCGTTGATCATGTCGCGGACGCGACGACCTTTTTCGATATCCGTCACTGGAATCCACTCAAGTGGTTTGTTTCGTGCGTCAAGGCACAAGACGCCCTTGCCCTCGTACCATTTGACGATGTGGATGGCGTACTCGGTGTAGACGTTTCCGCTTGGCATTGTTGCGCGATGTGTCATTTTATTTTCCTTCTTTTTCAGTTTCAAATTGAAGCGGGGCATTACTCCGCCGGTAGTGACTACATTTATTGCGGCGTCAAATTGGCGGCGGTGCGCGGATCGGTGCCCAAGTCGTTTTCATTCGGCGTTGCCCACGGCGGCACGTAGCGCTTTGCTGATCGTGTCGGCTGCGGCGTGCAGGCGGTCGGAATGCAGCACTGCGTAGTGGGTCTGTGTGACCGCCGTACTCGAATGTCCAAGCAGGCGGGATGCGTCCAGCAAAGGGATGCCGGCGTTGAGGGCGATTGAGCAAGCGGTTCGGCGCATGTCGTGAAAGCAAAAGCCCTCGACGCCGTTTTTTTCTTGCATGCGCTTGAGCGCGCTCGACGGTCGGGTCAAGTGGCCACCGAGACGACCCGGGAAGAGAAATTCGTTACGGCGGATTTCTACTAGCGTTTTGATAACGTCGAGCGCCTCGGCTGAAAGGGGTACGGCACGAGGCTTACCGTTTTTGCTAGTGGGCAGGTGGAGGAAACGAGTATCCAGGTCCAATTGTGAGAATTTCGCCGTCAGAGCTTCGCTCAGGCGGAGGGCGGTCGAAAGCAGGAAGCGATTGAGCAAGCGCGGCAGCGGACATGCATCGGTCTCATCTGGCGCGGTAACGGCGCGGATCTCCGATGCGTCCAGAACGCGTTGACGGGCGTTGTTTTCGCGCTTTAACTTGAGGCGTGCAGCGGGATTTTTGTCGATCAGCCCGACATCCATCGCGTAGCCGAAGATCGTTTTGAGCAATGCAAGGACGCGATTCCGGGTAGCAACGGACAGGTGCTTAGGCATTTTTTCGATGCAGCTGGCAAGGTGGTATTCCTGCACGGCTTGCACGAGCATGTGTCCAAGAGCGCCGCGAATGTGGCAGTTGAAACGGCTGAACGCGTCTTTCGCACGCTGCTTATTTTCTTCTGAGTCCGGGTACATGCGTTCGACTAAGTGGCCCACTGTCAGCATCGCATCGTTAGGCGAGCGACCGGCAGCCAGGCCATGGCGCAGGATGGCTACGCGCGCCAACGCTTCGGTCAGCGTCGTGTCGGTGACCTTGCCAACTGTCTTTGCTGTCCACTTTCCGGTAACCGCATCGACGTGACGAGAAATCCAGCTAGCACTATTTGCATACCCGACGATAAACATATTTTTCATCAGCGAGACGGGCACCTCGCATTGCTTCGCCGAGGAACCAGCCTTTTTGGCTTCCAGTTGTTGCATCAGCATCGCTTCTAGTGGTAGGGCTTTTTTCACGAACATCTCGGTGGGTTAGTCATCAATGAGCGAACTTTATACGCTGTAGTTGAAGGCGAATACGTCCGATGGTTTAAGTAAAAATATGGATTCCCATAGTGTGTAGAATGCTGAATCATGTGCGCCGTCAGCGTTTCGCTATTTGCGGTATTCAGTACTTTATTTTTAGGAAATTTATGGTTGTGACATGGGGAGCGACAGCTGACACCGCGATTCGACAACTTTTTGAGTTGAGCTGCGGTTCCAATGGGAAGCTATATTCGGCTGGCGTAAAGCTCGGCTTGATCGATCCGGCCACTGTGAGGAGGGATAGCTTTCACTACCATGTGACCCGACAAAACTGGCGGCTGCAGATCGGCAGTCATTACAAAAGAGAGCAGTTAAGCAGGGAAGTAGCGCCTGACCTTTCCAAATGCCGCTTGGGATCGAGTGCCCGCGTACAATTTTCCGTGCGGCTAGTGCCGATATCGTTCTATATTCGTCAGTTAAAGGCGTCGGTGGACGAGCCGGTTCCTGACTCGAAGCAAACTCTAGGGTTTGGCATATTAGGGCTAGTTCAAGAATTATGTTCGGGCCTGCTGAGGGCCGAGGTACTACTGGGCGACGTAACGACCAGAAGCGATATCTATGGGCTTTCCGAAGAGTCGCTGGTCGAGTTCGTTGCGCGATCGATCTCGCTTCCTGGCCTCAAGTGCTCGGCAATACATTTCCCGGCGATCACTTTTGCCCGAAGCCCTGGTCGAGCAAAGGCGACGGGGCTTGTCAGCGCATGGCTTGGCGTACCTCAACCGAATAGCTTAGAAGCGACTTTAGAGGAGCGATTCAAGTTGTTCTCGGAATGCGTGATCAACAAGGCAAAGTGGGGGGCGGTAGGGCACAAGATTCGGCCAGACGTATCAATTTTCAGAATGGATTTTCCCCCGCAGCATGGATCGGTATTGCTCGATTTGACGAAGCCGTGCGGTAAGGGGTGGGCGATGCATACGCTGACGAGACAGTTAAGGGAAAGACTGGACCGCTACAACACTGCGGTCGGAACAGACGGAAGTGAACTTAGTCCCGCGCTTCGTCTTTGGATCGCTAGGCTTTGTTATTTCCCTGCCGACAGGGACGACGAAGTAAGGCAGCGGGCCGCACTAGAGGCGACGATTCGGTCCGTCTGCTATCGGAAACGCATATCCAGTACGGAGATTGTCAACCTTCAAGACGTTGGCATTAGCCATCTAAACGCGAACGCATACCCGACCACGAAATAGATTCGGCTATACCGCAACCGAGGTGCGGCCAAGTCGGTATGCAGCAGGCGGAGCTGCCGAGCAAGGGCCACGCTTCATAAAACTTTCGGTGAAATTTCCGTACAGCATGCCTAGTAATATACACAATGTTCCAAAACAATTTCGATTGATGGTAGGCTGACAACTTCAGCAATTTAGTGTCTGATATACAGGGTGAATACTTTGCAACATTACATCAACTATGATCTGAAATTTTCCTTCGCTAAAAAACAGATCTGGTCGCCACGATGAGTGCGATGGCAGGGACAATGCAAATTCCCCTACTTGCGCCCAATTGCTTTGGCGGCGTGATCGGGCGCCCCGGTGACGGGCAGCTTTCGCTATGCTTTGAAGGGTATTTGTTGTTGCCGGAAGGGCGGCGCCGCGCGTATTTCAAAACTGATCCAGCGGGTTACGCGATGCTGAACGAGGAGATCGGCTACGTACTGGCGCGTGCGGCTAAATTGCCTCAGCCACATGCGGCCAAAATTTGGATAAATGGCGCAGTCCTTCATGGCTTCGATCCCGTTCGTTGGCCGGACCCGCTGCGGCACGCCTTGTGCTGGGTTACCCATGAAGCAAAGGATCGTCTTGGGAAGCCTGCGCCAACAGTCAAGGCAAAGCTTAAGATCGGGCAAGGAGTTATCCCCGCGCCGGTGATGGACAGTCTGAAGAAAATTTTTCTAAAATTTAAATTACTTGGAAGGCTCATTGCGTTTGATGCATGGGTCGCCAATGTCGACCGGAATGTAGGAAATGTGCTACTCGTCAGTGCAGACTCGTTCGTGATCATTGATCATGGACAGGTCCTCGGTGGGTGGGCTTGGCCGCCCTTGATGCACGATGCTCCAGACAATTATGTACCGACGATAATTTTAGACGGGATCTTCGACCCGCCCGAAAAGACGCTCTCGCTCCCAGCTAAAAATGCTATTGTTAAGGAGTGTGAGCAGCTCGGGGACGCTTACAATGGTGCCCTTCCGTGGCTTGCCGCAACGTTGCATCATTCCCGTGGACCAGCATTTCAAAAGGCACATGCGTTCTTGCAGGCGAGAGCAAGCGGAATCCAAGCGCACATGCGTCAGAGAACAGGCTTAGTAACATGATTACGTCATCATATCTTGGGTATGAACCACCAGACTTCGCCAACGATCAGTCGCAGACGGGGTATTGGTGCCGGATTGTGGCTGAGCCTGATACGTTCACTGGCGAACGCTTCAACGTTGGAGTGGGCATTGTTGACAACGCCGGCAATAGACTTGCACGTGTGATTACTGAGAGGGGCCGTTTAGAGTGCGCTTTTGGGGCCAGCGACGCCGAATCCATTTTAATGATGGCGGACATTGCTAAGAAATGCTTCGAAGCTGGGACAGCGCCCCTGTTTCAGAACGTCTTATTCGATGTGCCAGTGCCGTTGCTAAATCGAGCCCCAACGGTCGCTCTCGATGAGCTTTTCTTTGATCAGGTTACATTCGCGTTGCCTCAACGTGTTGAAGCCGCAAGGCCTGCCGGATGGCTTACGCGGGAGGAAACCCGCGACAAAGTCTACCAACTGATTCGCGAGCGAGTGTCTGCCAACAGTGCCAATTTTTTGATTCCGCAAGCGCAGGACATAAACGTCAAGACAAAGCAAGGGGCTGCAAAATCAGTCAAAGTTCCCTTACAGCCCTTAGGCGGCGCGGCTGGGTTGGAGTCTGCGTGTTACACTACTGCAACTGTCAAAGCGCATTTGATGGACGCAATGCTAGATCTGCAAGCGTATGCAAGTGCCAACGATGTTAAGCATACGGGGATGTTTGTTCTGCGCCCGACCAAGGGTCTATCACAAAAAAGCCTGCTTTTTCTCGATAACACTATCGATGATGTACTTTGGCGTGCCCCAAGGAATTGGAACATCCAAATTGAGGAAGATCCTGTACAGTTAGCAGACAAAATTGTTGAGTGGGCGCACGTTGGAGTTGCATAGGTTCGATGATCTGTGCGCACCGTTTCCGGTCGGGCTCCTGTCTTTTGCGGTCGTCTGGTGGAGTTCTGGTGCCGGTATCGTAGCGTAGTCGCACGCACATTGAGGCGTGCGGCTGCTTCAAGTACTTGTTTTTACTTGAAAATTTCTGTGCGGGACGAGGGCTGTGAGCCTGGGCTTCACTGACTCATAATCCGTTGGTGCCGTGTTCGACTCACGGGAGGCCCACCAAAAAAACCACGGACTTAGCGCAGCAAATGGTAGACCGCCTATGCCTGGTCCACCTGCGTTTTGTTCTCGAAGGCGAGAGGGAGAAAGCATCCGCTTATCGCCTTTCGTACGTCCATCGGCGGCGTAGTTGTTCCTATCTGTTGGGTTCACCCTACGCGAGTCTCACCGTACCATTGCGATTATGCGATCGGCGTGCGACGCTTTGCGCGGCGGCACGACCGCGTGCATCGAGAATACGCAGCGCGGCGCTGCCGGCATGCGCTGCGCCGTCAACATCCTCCCTCCCTCTTGATCGCGCCAAGGATGTCCATTACCTGTTCCAGGTTCTGGATCACCATGTGCTCGGTCAATTCAAGCTCGAGCAAGGATAGGTCCATGCCAGAATGAAGCAGCGCGCTGCGGATGTCCGCCAGCAGCGAAGCATTGCCGAATTGGAGCGCAGACAAATTGATCCCCATGCTAATTGGTGGAACGCCCATTCGCTGCCAGGCCACGTTTTGCGTACAAGCTTCGCGGAGCACCCAGCGGCCGCTTGAAATGAGCACACCGATATCCCCGGCAAGGCGCAGAAATAGCGCCGGTAAAAGCTCGCCAAGATCCGGATGCTGCCACCGAATCAGGGCTTCAACGCCGGTAAACGCACCAGTTTTTAGTTCTTGCGACGAAAATCGTGGATGACGTCGCGGCGCTGCTGCGGTCGAACATGAAGGATTTGCATACCCGGATTTAACCAGCGGAGCGACGTCCTGAACAGTTTGGGGTTAATGGATCACTTACCGAAGAAGTCATTTCGGGCGAGGGGAATGTAAATTTCTATCCGGTTTGAGAAGAGTTCCTCCTCGCAATTGTCCAACGGCATGGGTCACAGCACGAGCAACATTACGGACTTCTTCCTGCACCGCGGTGTCGCGATCAAGTGCCTCGTGGCTTTCAGCATATGACTCGTAATAGCCGATAAAACGGTCGAGCCGTGATCGAGGGCCGGAGTCTATCAGGCCCATCCAGTCGAGCCAATCAGACAGGCCGCGGCGGACACCCTCGATCCCGGCAACGTCGCCATGCACCACCAATCCATACGCCCGACCCGCAAGGTGCTTGGGATAGTCCCAGCCACGCAGTTCCAAGTCCTTAGCTAATTGTGCGTTCTTGCCAGCCGTGGTGGTTGGGTCGGAATTGCCGCCATCAGCGCAGACCAAACGGTCTATCATTAATTTCAACACGCTCGGCGTCTGATACCAGTACACGGGCGTAAAAATAATGATGGCGTGCGCCGCCGTCCACTTTTCGTAAATCTCTGCCATCCAATCATTGGTTTGGCGTTGGCCGTGATTTGGATAGCAGCTGCAAGGCCAATGACACAACGGCATTGCAGTGGAGACACAACCTTTACATGGATAAATGTGCTGATCATAACCGGAGGTCAGCAAGCTTAAATCGAGAACATCTACTTCGATACCACCAGCGTGAAGAATTTCGCTTGCCCACGACGTCATCCGGAAAGATTTCGAAATTTCGCCTGGGCAGCTTCCGTCGTTGCGCGCCGCTCCACAAATCAAGAGTACGCGCGATTTGGTCGTGGGGTCTTTCTGAATTTTCTCCGCGACCAAAAGGCGGTCACGCGTGGCTTTCCATTCCGCTGACAGATCGTAGTCTGGATCGACAAACTCCTCGCCAGCCTTTTCCGTAATCGGCGCTTTTCGTCCTTTGCTGTAGTTGTCCCACGCGACTTCCTCCACTTTGGACAGCGCATCCTTGACTGTATCAAACGCGGGGTCGACGAACGAGCGAAAAAATTGCAGATGAAATTCATTCCGTTCTAGCGGCGCTGGAGCTTGGCCTTTGCGTACTTGAATCATGGAGAACCTCTGCCTAAGAATAGGTAAGCGTACGAAGCAACGCGGCTGTTGCAGATGGCCCGATCCCCCATTCGGCATGGGGCGCATTTGGGGAGGGATTCGTGATCGTAACAGTAATGACGTCGGCGAAGCGCTCGGTTCGAAGCAATCTGGCCCCGCATGCTCATTGCGCATCAGCCGCTTGGAGCATTGGCAGGACCGAACGTGTATCGGCAGCAAAATATTGACGCAGAGTTCCTGAAATCTACGTCAGCCCGGGAATGCGCGCGCCGGTTTATGTGCATCCCAAGTCCAAGGCGTTGTATGCCGTTAGCGGCGACACGTGACTGGGAACCTCGGATAGGTGTTCAGCGGGTCATGGTTCAGGCAACAGCATTGTGGTCCGACAGGGTCCACCAATGCTTCTCATGGCGCTGGTCCGCAACCGCGCAAAGGCTTCGCGATGATACTGCAAGACAGTTCACTCCCGCCGACAATGTTGGTAAAACACTGGACACCGAAAGGGCTGTGTCACGCAGTTGTAGGCGGCAACGAAGAGCTGCAGAGGTAGCAATCGTGTTCCAGGAAGTTTTCGCTTTTGTGTCGATTATGGTCCGGAAAAAGACCGGACACTAGGACCGTGGGTCCCAGAAACCATAGCGCCAACCTATGATGGTTGGCGCTGCGAGAACGATGTTCTTGGTGGCCCGGAGCGGAATCGAACCACCGGCGCACCGACACACGGTTTTTCAATGAACTGTCCCGACAACTGAACCGCGATCTTGGCAACACTGAAATCAATGCCTCTGTTAGTTAGCGCACCGCGCCAATTGGGCACGTGCCCCACAGTGGTCAGCTTGGGTGGCGGCACCCTGCCGCGACCCAAAATTTTTACGCCAAAGGATTATCATGAAAGCACTCGTATATAACGGACCCTGCGACGTCCAGGTCATGGAGGTGCCGGATGCAAAAATCGAAAAGCCGACTGACGTGCTGGTGCGCATTACCACGACCAATATTTGCGGATCTGACCTGCACATGTATGAAGGTCGCACCAGCATGGAGAGCGGCCGCATCCTCGGTCACGAGAACATGGGCGAGGTGATCGAAGTCGGCAAGGCAGTCGACCGCGTCAAGGTCGGTGACATGGTGTGTCTACCATTCAATATTGGCTGCGGATTTTGCGAGAACTGCGAGCGCGGCTTGTCCGGATTCTGCCTGACGGCCAATCCAGGGACTGCCGGCGCGGCCTACGGCTTCGCCGGCATGGGCCCATACAGCGGCGGCCAGGCCGAACTGCTGCGCGTCCCCTACGCTGACTACAACTGCCTCGTGCTGCCGGACGATGCGCAGGAAAAGGAAAACGATTATGTCATGTTGTCCGACATTTTTCCGACCGGCTACCACGCCACGGAGCTGGCCGGTATGCGACCCGGCGACTCGGTCGTGGTCTACGGAGCCGGCCCTGTCGGCCTGATGGCGACCATGTCGGCCTACCTAAAAGGCGCCAGCAGAGTGTTCGTGGTCGATACCCACAAGGACCGCCTGAAGCTGGCCGTAAAAATGGGCGCGATCGCGATCGACGATACCGAGCAGGGCGGCGTGCAGCAAATTCTTGACCTGACCGATGGCAAGGGTGCCGATTGCGGCTGCGAATGTGTCGGCTACCAGTGCTGCGACAAGCATGGCAAGGAAGTGCCGAACCTGACGATGAACAATCTGGTCCAATCGGTCAAGGCCACCGGCGGCATCGGCGTGGTGGGCGTGTTCTTGCCGCAGGATCCAGGCGCCAAAGATGAACTCGCCAAGGAAGGCAAATTGGCCTTCGACTTCGGCCAACTTTGGTTAAAAGGGCAGCGTATCGCCACCGGCCAGGCCAACGTCAAAGCCTACAATCGCCACCTTTCCAAGCTGATCCAGGCGGGCCGCGCCAAACCGTCGACGATCATTTCGCACGAACTCGCGCTGGACGAGGCGCCGAAGGGCTATCAACAGTTCGACAAGCGCACAGCTGGGTGGACCAAAGTGGTGCTCAAGCCAGGCAAATAAAGCGCTTCCCGGATGCCGGAAACAAAAACGCCAACCTTTGTCATGCCTAAGGCATGGATCAGTTCGGCGTGTGGGGTTTCGTCTTGCGGGGGAAATTTGGTTGCCATGGAAGCCAGTGTTGTTACTTTCCGCAGCATTTTAGGGGCGGCATCCCATCCTATTCGAGGGTGAATTTTCGGACTTGTCTCGATGTTTTTTCGAAAGTCCTTTTCCGCAACCGATCCTGGGACGGGGTCTATTACGATGGCGCAGAGTTAATGCGCCGGCCGCGTGACTCATGCCTTTGCAGTTGCGCCAGGTGGGCTTCCCACTCGGCCTTGCCGAGGTTGGCGGCAGACAAATCCTGAAAATGATTTCCCAACATGAGCTCGGGCGTCACGCCGCTTTTCTCCAGCACCAGCCCGGCCACATAGGTGATGAAAAACTGTCACGGCCGGCCTTTATTTAATTCGCTAACGCGGTCGCGAAGTCATTCAAGGAGGCCGCATACTGCGCTGCGGCGAAATGCTGCTGGATCAGCATGTCAAAAAAGCCGTCCATTGCGGCAAACGTCTGCGCCTTTTGTACCACTTGCAAGGCCATGGAGTGATTGGCGCCCCGTGCAAACACCTCGACTTGGGTGGCGCGGATGTGACCTTCGCACCAGCGGAAGTTCACTTGCCTGGCGGCCACGAGCCCAGCGTCGAGATAGGCCATTGCCCGCCCCAGTTCGCTACGCGCCAAGGCTAGCTTGCCAAGATAAAAATTTGACGCTGCTAAATAGTCCGACAAGCCATGTACAGCGCAAATGGTGAATGCTTCCTGCAATACTGTCGCGGCTTCGTCGAGGCGTGCGCTGTCGATCAGGACCACGCCCAGGTTGATCTTAACTTTGGCGTTCAAGTGCTGATCGCCCACTTCTTCCGTCCTGGACTGCGCCTCGGCCAGCATCGTCAGGCTGTTGGCGTGATCGCCTGCGCCTTGGTAGACTTGCGCCAAGCCGACTTTTGCCAAAATCCATGTTTCGGCATCACCGCCTGCCTTGGTGGACACGTCAATGCAACGATCCCAATATTGAATGGCTTGCCGGTAGTCGCCGCCGGAATAGTAACCGCGCGCAATACGCTCAGGGGCCACAAGTAGCGTTCAAACCGGTTGTCCTGGCGCCAGTCGCCCCAGGCGCCCGTGAAAAAACGGCGATGCGCAACGAATAGCGCGCCCACTTTTCGAACTGGGATATAGTTGTTCTTCCCATAGATGCGGCCCAATTGCCGGGGCGCTAAAGCTCGCCAGCGACATGATTAAATCACCCGCTTCCACGCCGCCGCCCGCCACCTCCGACCGCTTCCAGCAACTGGTTGCCAGCGTCACGGATTACGCCATCTACATGCTGTCCCCGGAAGGGGTGATCAACACCTGGAACGCTGGCGCCCAGCGGTTCAAAGGCTACACCCCAGAAGAAATCATCGGGCAGCATTTTTCCCGTTTCTACACGCCGGACGACCTGGCAACCAATCTGCCCGCCCGTGCGCTGGCAACTGCCAGAAACGAAGGGCGCTTCGAAGATGAAGGATGGCGCGTGCGTAAGGATGGCACCCGTTTCTGGGCCAGCGTGGTGATCGATCCGGTACGCGCGCAAGACGGCGAGCTGATCGGCTTTGCGAAAGTGACGCGCGATATTACCGAGCGCAAGCGTGCCTCGGAAGCCCTGCATGCGAGCGAGGAACGTTTCCGTCTGTTGGTGCAAGGCGTCACCGACTACGCCATCTACATGCTTTCGCCCAAGGGCGAGATCACCAACTGGAACGCCGGTGCGCGGCGCATCAAGGGTTTTGACGACAATGAAGTGATCGGCAGTCATTTTTCAAGGTTCTATACCCCGGAAGACCGGGCGCATGGTTTGCCGATGATCGCCCTGGCGACGGCCGTCAAGGATGGCCGCTTCGAAAGTGAAGGCTGGCGCATGCGCAAGAGCGGCGAACGGTTTTGGGCGCACGTGGTCATCGATCCGATCCATAACGAGCTCGGCGAGCTGATCGGCTTTGCCAAGGTGACGCGCGACATCACCGAGCGGCGCGACGCGGCGATCACGATTGAAAAGGCGTCGGAAGCCTTGTTCCAGTCGCAGAAACTGGAAGCGATCGGCAAACTGACCGGCGGCGTGGCGCACGACTTCAACAATTTACTCAGCGTTATTTCCAACGGGCTGACCGTGCTCAAGACGCGCCTGACCGATCCGGCCGACTGGCGCGTGCTCGAGGCCATGGACCGGGCCGCCTCGCGCGGTGCCACGCTGACCCAGCAACTGCTGACCTTCGCGCGCCAGCAGCCCCTCAAGCAGGACAACTACGATCTCAACGAAGTCATCGCCTCATTCGAGGCGGTGCTGCGGCGCGCGGTGCGCGGCTCGGTTGGCTTCGACTTGCAGTTGGGCGCCGACCTGCCGCTGGTGCTGGTCGACGCCCCGCAAGTGGAGGCGGCAATTCTCAATTTGATCGTCAATGCGCGCGACGCAACGCCCGACGGCGGCCGGATCACGGTCTCGACCCGCGTGACGGCACTGCGCGAACTACAGGTAGGCAATCTTCCGGCCGGATCCTATGTCACCATCCGGGTTGACGATACGGGCGAGGGCATGAGCGCGGACGTTATCTCGCACGCCGTCGAACCCTTCTTTACGACCAAGCCTATCGGCAAGGGAACGGGCCTTGGTCTTAGCCACGTGTATGGTCTCATGCACCAGTCCGGAGGTGATCTTGCCATTACGTCAACGCCCGGTGCGGGCACTTCCGTGGCGCTTTATTTTCCCGCACTTGCCGCCGATGCCGAAGAGTCGTCCGGCGACACCGGGCGCGAAAAGGCGCTCGTGGTCGATGATCAGATTGACGTGCTGGACATGGCGGTCGAGTTATTCCGCACGCTTGGCTATGACGTGCTTTCTGCCAATAACGGGGCGGAAGCCTTGGCCATCTTGCAACGCACGAGCGGGATTGACGTACTGTTTTCAGACGTGGTCATGCCCGGCATGAGCGGTATCGAACTGGGCGCCCAGGCGCGGCGCCTGTATCCCGACATGAAAATTATCCTGGCATCGGGCTACGCAACGGCGGCGCTGAAAGAACTGGACGGTGAAGCGCCGCAATTTCCTATCATTACCAAACCGTATTCGATGGCACAAATCCTGCGCCAGTTGCGGTAAACATTCAACCGACGGGGGCCACCGTGAACGTGAACAAGACTAGCCCGGACAATCATGTTTCGCAAGATGCTGCCACGCTGATTGACGAGAAAATTGCCGCACTGGGCGACTGGCGGGGCGCCACGCTGGCGCGCATCCGCGCCCTGATTCGGCAGGCCGACCCCGGCGTGCTCGAGGAAGTCAAATGGCGCGGCGTTCCGGTCTGGTCGCACGATGGCATCATCTGCACCGGCGAAACGTACAAGAGCACGGTCAAAATGACGTTTGCCAAGGGCGCGTCGCTGGACGACACTGCCGGCTTGTTCAACGCCAGCCTGGAGGGAAACACGCGGCGCGCGATCGACATGCATGAAGGCGAAACCATCGACGAGGCCGCATTGCAAGCCTTGATCCGCGCCGCCGTCGAGCTGAACCAGGCAACAGTTGCCAAGCGCGCGGTCAAGCGTCCAACGACGCCTTAGTCTGCGGCGCACCAGTGCGGTCGCGCCGGCCCAGCACGCCGATGAAATTGAGCCCCAGCACGATCAGCACAATGGCGATCACTTCCGCTTGCGTCAACTGGAAACCGAGCACATCGAATTTTGGGTTGACGCGCAACTGTTCGATCGCGAAGCGCTCCACGCCTGCCAGCAACAGGTACACGGCAAACAGCCACCCGGTTTTGAAGGGATGCTTGCGCAGCGCCCACAGCACGCCAAAGCAGGCGAGCGCCATCACCGTTTCGTAAATGGACGTTGGATACACGCCCGGCGCTGCAATAACTTCGCCAAAAATATTGTTTTGATAGGTCTGCGCCCAGAACCAGGTCGGCAGCCAGTCCGGCTTCAAAGCCATGTTGGCCGCCGTTCCCCAGTCGCCGTCGCCGGAGATCTGGCAACCGATCCGCCCGATGGCGTAGCCCAGCATCATGGCCGGCGCGACGGCGTCGAGCATCGCGGCGGCGCTTATGTGCCAGCGCCGGATGAAGAGCAATCCCGCGATCGTGCCCAGGATCAAGCCGCCGAACACGCTGAAACCGGAGCGGCTGAAGATCATGTCCCACGGCGCAGCCGCGAATGCATCCAGATGCTCGACGATATGAAACAGCCGCGCGCCCACCACGCCCGTCAGCATGACGATGGTGGTCAGGTCGGAGACGATCTCTTGCGGCGCGATCTCGATCCACGTCACGCTGCCGTCGGCGGCAACAAGCTTGCGCCTGGCGTTGCCGATCTGACCTGCGGCGTGCATGCGCCGCAACTGCGCGGACAGGCAGGCGGCAGCGGCGAACATGGCGCACACCACCAGCATGCCGAACAAGGGAATAGGCAAGGGCAGGTCAAGCCCGGTCAGGGCGCGCACTACATCACTCAGGTACGGATACGACATCGACGGCTTTCTTCGTAATGCTTTAACGCAAGGACGGCTATGGTGACACCGAACAAGTTCAACGTAAAGCCGCTCAACGTGGAAACCTTACCAAATTGAGCGCGGAAAACTGCCTGTGTGCAGCTCCCAGCCCCCGCGTCGGCCGCTCCCATCAGCAAGCGGCGCTACTGCCCCTTTGTGGTGTATCGATGCAACACCGTTGTAAAAGGCGGTTGCAGATCAATATTTTATTGACAAATTGTTTGTTAGCCCGCAATATTTAGACGTGGCATGGAAACGCTTCCACTCGGCTCTAAATCATCAGGGATGAGGCAAGACAAGCGCCACGAACGCGTTCGGCAAGGCGGGGCCGGTTGCCCACTGTGTCGTTTGCGTGCAGTACGCCGCGCTTGTTGGCAGGTGATGTCGTCCGGGAGAGTGTGCGGACGATATGGCGCACGCTTGAGTGTGGAATCGTTTCCAAGGCAGGCATTTTCCAGATCGGTCGCAGACCGGCGGCGGGAAGGGCAGGCGGGCAGCAGTAGTGGCGGCAAGCGCGGTCCGGGCAAGCGGAGCGCGTGCGGGACAAGGGAAATGTGGCTACAGGCCATGTTCTTAAAATCAGAGGAGACCGAATGTATTACCCAAAACAGAAATTGTTATGTTTGGCTGTGGCCAGCGCCTGCGCAACGCTGACGCTGCCAGGCTATGCCCAGGAAGCAACCGTAGCCGCATCGACCAACACCACCGCCACCGCACCAGTACTGCAGTCCGTAACGGTTGTCGGCCTGCGTAACAGCCTGGGTTCATCGATGAACCTCAAGCGCAGTTCAGACGGCATCGTCGACGGCATCATCGCCGCCGATATCGGCAAGTTCCCGGACACCAACCTGGCCGAATCGCTGCAGCGCATCACCGGCGTCTCGATCGACCGCACCATCGGCGAAGGCTCCAAGGTCACCGTGCGCGGCGTCGGTCCCGATTTCAACATGGTGCTGCTCAATGGCCGCCAGATGGCCACCTCCAATTTGGGCGACCTGAACGGGCGCGCCTTCGATTTCGCCAACCTGGCGTCCGAAGCCATCTCGCAAATCCAGGTCTACAAGACCAGCCGTGCGGAAACACCGGCCGGCGGCATCGGCGCCACCCTGAACGTCATGACAGCGCGTCCCTTCGATGCGCCAGGCTTGCATTCGAGCGTGGGCTTCAAGCTGGTGCACGACACGTCCAACAACAACCTGCCGGCCGACGTCAAGGCCGGCACATCGACGACGCCGGAGTTTTCCGGAATCTTTAGCAATACCTATGCGGACGGCAAGTTCGGCGTGGCGCTCAGCGCCAGCTACCAGGAACGCAATCTCGGCTACAACACGGCGGCCGTGTCGAACGGCTGGCGCGGTCCGTTCCGCGGCGACGAGAACAACTGGGGCACGATTCCCCAGCCAGGCCCAGGGGTAACGGGCGTTACCAACCGTCCGAAGCCGACCGACATCTACAGCGTCCCGCAAAACTTGAATTACAGCATGAGCGGCGTGAAGCGCCAGCGCACCAACGGCCAGTTGACGCTGCAATTTGCACCGATTAAGTCGTTCGTGACAACGCTCGACTACACCTATTCCGAAAACAAGATCCAGACCAAGCGCAGCGATCTGTCGGCCTGGTTCAATTTCGGCCCGTCGACCAGTTCCTGGACGAACGGCCCGGTTGCCGCTCCCCTGGTCTACACCGAACTGATTCCGACGGCAAACAGCGACATCGCCATGGGTGCCGCCAATTTCGCGACCAAGACCCAAAACAAGGCCATCGGCTTTAACGCCGCCTGGCGCGTGAGCAACGACTTGAAGCTCGAATTCGATGCCCACAAGTCGACCGCCGAATCGACGCCGGACAGCCCGTATGGTTCGAACAACACGCTCGGCACCGCCAGCTTCAGCCGCGGCGACACCACCGCCGACTTCACCAAGGATTTCCCGGTGCTGAGCATCAAGGGCGCCGACTATCTGCGCGCACCGCAGCAAGTGACCGGCTCGACATTTCAAAACGGTTACATGAAAGGCGAAGTCGAGCAGGAGCAGGTCAGCGGGCGCTTGAAGATGCTGGAATCGTCCAACCTCAAGTTCGGCCTGGCCGCGACCAAGGTCGAGAACCGCTCCGCTTTTTCGAACCAGCAGCGCGACACCTGGGGTGGCGCCACCAGCCCGGCCGATTATCCGAGCAGTGTGTTCCACGCGGATACGATTCGCCAGTACTTCAACAAGCTCGACGGCAGCGACAATCCGGCCCTGTTCAACCAGTTCAATACCTTTAACTTTGAAGAAGTGCGCGCGCTCGCCGCTGCCGCCTCCGGCAAACCGGAGCTGTACCTGCCCAAGTCCACCTACGACACCGACCAGCGCACCGCCGAAAAATCGAAGAGCGCGTATCTGCAGCTCAATACCGACTGGGATACGCGCTTGCCGATGCACACGGCTATCGGCCTGCGCTACGAAAAGACGGACGTTGTCTCGACCGCGCTGGTGCCAAGCGCCACCGGGATCACGATGGTCTCGGCCAATGAATTTTCGGTCGGCTTCGGCGCGCCGACCTTCACCACGCTGACCGGTTCTTACAAGCACGTGCTGCCAAGCTTCGACTTCGATGTCGACGTCAGGAAGGACATGAAACTGCGCGCCAGCTACGGCGTCACGATCGGCCGTCCGCGTTACGACCAGATCGCCGGCGGACAAGTGCTCAACGCGGGCGCGCGCATCAACGGCGGCACCGGCTCGCAGGGTAACCCGGCGCTGCTGCCAGTCAAGTCGAAAAACCTGGACTTGTCGTACGAGTGGTATTACGGCAAGCAGAGCTATCTGTCGCTTGGCTTGTTCCGCAAGAACGTTGAAAACTTCCCTGGCCAGTCGGAACTGACCGCCACGCCGTTCAACTTGCATACGCCCGTGGGCGGACCGCTGTGGACCGAAGCGGTGGCGTCCGGGTGCGGCTCGGATACGGTATGCATCCGTAACTTTATCTTCCGCAACCATCCGACGGCACCGGGGGTGACGCGTGGTGCAAACGATCCGAGCGGCAACGCAACGGGCACCATCCTCGGCCAGCCTAACGATCCGATCGCCAACTTCGTCATCACCACCACGGCGAACAAGGATGCGACCAATGTGCACGGCGTGGAAGTCAACCTGCAGCACATGTTTGGCAACACCGGCTTTGGCCTGCAAGCGAACTATACTTTTGTGCGCTCGGGGCTGGAGTACAACAATGCGAGCAAAGGCGACCAGTTCGCGCTGCCCGGTTTGAGCAACTCGGGCAACCTGGTGGGGATCTACGAGGATGCCAAGTGGACAGTGCGCACTGCCTACAACTGGCGCGGCAATTTCTTGTCGGCGACCCGTGACGGTTCCGGCTTCAATCCGAACTACGTCGAATCGTTCGGCCAGCTCGACGTGTCGGTCGGTTATGCGATCGATGAGAAGACCAGCCTGCAGTTCGAGGTGATCAATGCCACCAACGCCACTGTGCGCGTGCATGGCCGTAACGAACGGCAAGCCTTGTTCGTGACCCAGGGCGGGCCACGCTACATGCTGGGCGGACGCTACAAGTTCTGATCGGCAGCACATTTCTTCTGTTCCTGGACGAAATGTGCTCTTCTGAAACAAGGCCGCTGCCCGTCAGCGGCCTTTTCGGTTAGACTTTCCTGCGAACATTAAGTAACGACATGGAACATCGCATGGCAAGCAGCACCATTGAACACATCGTCATTGTGGGCGGCGGCTCGGCCGGCTGGCTGAGCGCCGGCGTGATCGCCGCCGACCATCCGCACTTGAAAGTGACGGTCATCGAATCGCCCGATGTGGCCCCGATCGGGGTGGGCGAGGGCACCTGGCCCACCATGCGCGATACGCTGCGCAAGATCGGTGTATCCGAAAGCGATTTCTTCCGCGAGTGCGACGCCTCCTTTAAGCAAGGTTCCAAATTTTGCGGCTGGCGTACCGGGCAAGAAAGCGATTACTATTTTCATCCCTTCGTGCTGCCGCAAGGCTACGGAGAGACCAACCTGGCTGCCCGCTGGCAAGCGTGCCACGCGCACGTACCCTTTGCCGACCTGGTCAGCTTCCAGCCGCACCTGTGCGCGCACGGCAAGGCGCCCAAGCAAGCCAGCACGCCGGAATACGCCGCCGTGGCCAACTATGGCTACCATCTGGACGCCGGCAAGTTCGGCGTGTTCCTGCGCAAGCACTGCACCGACAAGCTGGGCGTAACCTATATCGCCGACCATGTCACGGGCATCGATTCGCATGAGAACGGCGACATTGCTGCCCTGCAGACGCGCGCCCACGGCCGACTTGCCGGCGACCTGTTCGTCGATTGCAGCGGCATGCAGTCGCTCTTGTTAGGCCAGCATTTCGGCGTCGCGTTCCTGTCGCAAAAACACGTGCTGTTCAACGACACGGCACTGGCGATCCAGCTTCCCTATCCGCGCGAAGACAGTCCGATCAGTTCGCACACCACCTCCACCGCCCAAAGCGCCGGCTGGATTTGGGACATCGGCCTGCCCACGCGGCGCGGGATTGGCTACGTGTATTCCAGCGCCCATACCAGCGATCAAGCGGCCCAGCAAGTCTTGCACCGCTACATCGGCCCAGGCCAGGACGCGGCAGTGCGCAAGCTCAGCTTTCAGCCCGGCTACCGGCGCCAGTTCTGGCACCGCAACTGTGTGGCGATCGGCTTGTCGGCCGGCTTTATCGAGCCGCTCGAAGCGTCCGCGCTGGCGCTGGTGGAGTTGTCGGCCGCCATGCTCAGCGACGACATGCCGGCCACGCGCGCCGTGATGGACATTGTCGCGCGCCGCTTCAATGAAGCCTTTACGTATCGCTGGGAACGGGTGATCGATTTCCTCAAGCTGCACTACGTGCTGAGCGAACGCCGTGACGCCGACTACTGGATCGACAACCGGGTCGCGCCCGAGCGCCTGGCCGAACTGCTCGCGCTGTGGCGCCACCGGCCGCCGTCGCGCAACGACTTTGGCCGCATCGATGAAGTGTTTCCGTCGGCCAGTTACCAATACGTGTTGTACGGCATGCTCTTTCACACGGAACACGCCGCCAGCCGCCACAACCCGGAACAGGCGGACGGCTATTTTCGTCAAGCCGCCGCGCTGACCGCGAGCATGCTGGGCGCGTTGCCGGGCAACCGGGCGCTGATCGACCATATACAACGCCACGGTCTGCAGACCATTTGACTAACTAAACGCCGGGACACCACCATGCCACACCATGTTTTGCTAAACAATATCGAGCACAAGGATGTGCGCATCGTCACCCGCCGCGGCGCCGCCCATGGGGACGATGTCATGCTCGCCATCACCTTCCCGGCGGAATTTCGCGACTTGCAGGCGCATTATCCGATCGTCTTTCGCAAGACGCCCGACGGCACGGGTTTCGAGCCGGTAGTGCTGTTTGGTTTTCAGGAACGGGAAAACCTGTTCCTCGGTCCGAACGGCTGGGACGCAAGCTATGTGCCGCTAGCAATTGAGCGTCAACCCTTCCTGATCGGCATCACCAACGGCGAACCGATGGTGCACATTGACCTGGCCAGCCCGCGCGTGAGCGCGGCCGATGGCGAAGCAATTTTCCTGGCCCATGGCGGCAATACGGAGTTCCTGGAACAAATCAATTCCATCTTGCTGGGCATTTACCAGGGCGTGCAGGCAACGGCGCCCTTTATCACCGCCTTGCTCGAGCATGCCTTGCTCGAATCGTTCGTTGTCGACATCGAACTTGACGATGGATCGCAAAACCGGCTGGCCGGCTTCTACACGATCAATGAAGACAAGCTGGGCGCACTTCCCGGCGACGCCGTCGCGCGCTTGCACCAGGCCGGCTACCTGCAAGCCATTTACATGGTGCTCGCATCGATGTCGAATTTCCGCGCGCTCATCGCGCGCAAGAACCGCCATGCGTGAGCTGCATGGCGTCGATGCGCATTCGCTCAGCGAACAATTGCTGCAGTCGACGGAACCGGTCGTGCTGCGCGGCCTGGTCGCCGCCTGGCCGGCGGTGCGGGCCAGCCTGGCGTCGGAGCACGGCGCCGAGCAATATGTGCGCCGCTTCTACCGCGACGCCACCGTGGTCGCTTTCCTGGGCGCACCGGATATCGATGGCCGCTTTTTCTATAACGAGGACTTGAGTGGTTTTAATTTCGCCCCGATCCGGGCCCGGCTCGACGCCATCCTCGATGAAATAACCGCCCACCGCAACGACGACAAGCCGCCCTCGGTCTATGTCGGCTCGACCACCATCGACACCTGCCTGCCAGGGTTTCGCGATGAAAACGACGTCACGCTGGGCCAGCGCGATGCGCTTGCCAGCATCTGGATCGGCAACCAGACGCGCATTGCCGCGCACTACGACTTGCCCGACAACCTGGCTTGCATCGTCGCCGGCCACCGGCGCTTTACGCTGTTCCCGCCAGACCAGTTAACTAATCTGTACATCGGTCCGCTCGACTTTACGCCCGCCGGGCAAGCCATCAGCCTGGTCGACTTCAAAAAGCCGGACCTGCAACGTTTCCCGAAGTTCGCCGACGCCATCGAGCACGCGCAGGTCGCCGAACTCGGTCCCGGCGACGCTATTTTTATTCCGAGCATGTGGTGGCACCACGTCGAGGCGCAAGACAACTTCAATGTGCTGGTCAACTACTGGTGGCGCCAGTCGCCCGACTACATGGATACGCCCACCAATACGCTGATGATGGCCTTGATGAGCATGCGCGACTTGCCGCGCGAACAGCGCGCAGCGTGGCAGGAAATTTTTCGCCATTACGTATTTGAAGCCGACGCGGCCACCTCCGCCCATATCGGCAAAGACGCGCAGCGCGTGCTGGCGCCACTGAACGAAGACACTGCCCGGATGTTGCGCGCGCAGTTGATCAAGAAAATGAATCGTTGAAGGAGACTGCAATGCAAGAGCAATCCAGGCCACAACACCGTCCCGTGCGGCGCGTCGTCATCGCCGGCGGGGGCACTGCCGGCTGGATGGTCGCGGCCGGCCTGTCCAAGGTGCTGGGCAAGCTGCTCGATATCAAGCTGATCGAGTCTGACGAGATCGGCACCGTGGGCGTGGGCGAAGCAACCATTCCCACCTTGATGAACTTCCACAGCTTGCTGGAAATTAACGAACAGGAATTCATGGCCGCCACCCAGGCGACCTTTAAACTGGGCATCAGTTTTGAAAACTGGCGCAACTGCAAGGAAGACTATATCCATTCTTTCGGCCTGACCGGCACCGATCACTGGACTGCGGGTTTCCAGCACTTCTGGATGAAAGGTCGCGAACGGGGGCTGGCAGGCGACTATGGCGACTACTGCCTGGAACTGAAAGCGTCGCAGGCGAACCGCTTTGCGCACTTGCCGCGCAATGGCATGAATTACGCGTACCACCTGGATGCGAGCCGCTACGCGCGTTACCTTCGCACATTTTCCGAGCCGTTCGGCGTGCAGCGCATTGAAGGCAAGATTGCCAAGGTCAACACCGATGCGCTGAGCGGCGACATCACCTCGCTGCTGCTCGCCTCGGGCGCGCTGATCGAAGGCGACCTGTTCATCGATTGCACGGGTTTCCGGGCGCTGCTACTGGGCGAGGCCATGAAGGAAGCATACGAGGACTGGTCGCACTGGCTGTTTTGCGACAGCGCCATTGCCGTGCAGACCGAATCGGTGGGCCCGGCCATACCGCTGACGCGTTCGATCGCCCATGATGCCGGCTGGCAGTGGCGCATTCCGCTGCAACACCGCGTGGGCAATGGCATCGTGTTTTCGCGCCGCTACACGGACGACGACACGGCCCGCGCAACGTTACTCGGCAATATTGAAGGCATGGCATTGACTGAGCCGCGCGTGATCCGCTTTACGCCGGGACAACGGCGCAAGACCTGGCGCGGCAATTGCGTGGGCATTGGTCTTGCCAGCGGCTTTCTGGAGCCGATCGAATCGACCAGCATTCACCTGATCCAGCGCGGCATTATTCGCCTGCTGCAAATGTTCCCGACCGATGGCATTCGCCAGAGCGACGTGGACGAATACAATTTCCAGACCAGCAGTGAAATCCGGCACATCCGCGACTTCATCATCCTGCACTATCACGTCACGAACCGGCGCGACACGCCGTTCTGGCGCGACGCGGCCGGCATGGACATTCCTGCTTCGCTGCGCCACCGCATCGAGCTGTTCCGCGAAACGGGGCGGGTATTTCGCATTCCCAACGAATTATTTGCGGAAAACTCCTGGATCCAGGTCATGCTGGGGCAGGGCATCATGCCGCAGCAGCACCATCAAACGGCCGACTTGATGGGCGACGAAGAACTCGGGCAATTTCTGGGCGCGATACGCGACGGCATCAACAGGACGGTGGCGCAATTGCCACCGCATCAATCGTACATGGAGACTTACTGCGGAGCGCGCCCTTAAGCCGCGCTGTGCGGGACGCGCACCAGGAAGGTGCCGCCGTGCCCCATGCCGTCGCTGGCGGCGCTGACGGAGCCGCCATGCGCTTCCAGCAAGCTTTTGACCAGCGCCAGGCCCAGGCCCAGGCCGCTGCTGCCGCGCTGCGTGCTCTGTTCTGCCTGGACGTACAGGTCGAACAGGCGCGGAATCAATTCCTTGGTGATGCCGATGCCATTGTCGGTAATGCTCAGTTCGACCATGCCGGCGCTGCGCGTCAGCGCCACCGTGATGGCGCCCCCATCGGGCGTATACCGGATCGCGTTCGCCAGCAGGTTGCCCGTCACTTGCACTAGGCGCACCGCTTCGCCCGATACCATGCAGGCGTGATCGGGCAAGGCGACGTCGAGCGTGTGGTGCTTGGCTGCGGCCCCCGCCGTATGCTGTTCAATGGCGTACTGGACCACCTCGCGCATGTCGACCGGCGACTTTTTCAGCAGCACCGTGCCGCGGCTGATGCGCGACACGTCAAGCAAGTCTTCCACCACGCGCGTCATGTGCGTGACCTGGCGCGAAATCAATTGGGCCAGCTGGGCCTGGCGCTCGGGCGGCACCGACGGCGTCTCCAGCATCTGGGCCGCCATGCCGACCGCCGACAGCGGACCGCGCAGCTCGTGGCTCAGGATGGCCAGAAATTCATCCTTGCGCAAGTCGGCCAGTTCCAGCGTGGCCGCTTTTTCATCCAGGCTGGCATTTAGCGCCAAGACCGTGCTGTTGGACGTTTCCAGCGTTTCGGTGAGCAAGACCAGTTCTTCCTGCTTTTCCTGCAACGCTTCCACGGTGCTGGTCAGTTCCTTGTTCTGGTCCTGGACTCCCGACAACACCACGTGGCCGGGCAGCTGCGCCAGTTGCCGGCTAAACGCTTCAATCACGGCCGGCGTAAGCAAGGCGCCGTCCTGCGGCAGCGGCACCTGCAGCACGATCGTAGTGCCGCCTTCTGCATCGGTGCTGATGTCGTATTGGTCGATCAGACGCCGCACGCCGGCGGTGTCGTCCTCGCTGCGGCGGCGCGCGCCCGGTTCCTTGATCGACACCACCAGCAACTGCGGCAGTAGCGCGTCTTCCACGGCGAACGCGACACTGCCCGCTCCGGAATCGTTGATGATGTTGCGCGCCAGTTCAGACACGGCCGTCGAGATGCGCGCCTGGTCGCGCGGCAGCAGGCCGGCCAGCGACGCGATCTGCCGCGCGCGCTGGCGCGCTGCGACAACCTCCAGTTCGGCTTTCACGGCAACAGTCAGGATCGAATGGGGCATGCTCTACAATTTCACTTAAATAATTCTCGGGAATATACAGGCAATTTCGTTTCCCAGAAGTAAAGTATCGTAACGCGACTAGGTAAGCTCCTGCAGCTGCGCGGCCAGTGCGCGCAGCTGGCCGCCGAGGCTGGCGTCGACAGCCGGCCAGGCGGCGGCCGCAGTATCGAGTGCGAGCGCGATTTCGTTGGCGCGCTCGGCCATAAGCAGGGTGCCCGCATGGCGTTGCGGCAAGGCCAGCGCGGAGCGGGGCAAGTGAAAGTTCATGCCCGCGCACACAGTGCCTTGGTCATCGGCCGGCAGCGTGGTCAGGGCGACTGCCAGTGAATTGATCACATGCATCAGGCCGACGGCGCCGTCGATATCCACCCGGCATCGCGCGGCCGTGCCGCGTTCCATGCCGGTGCCGCTGGCCAGCAGGCGCAGCATCAGGCCATACACGGCGTTCGCCAGGTCGAGCACGCGCGCCGCCTCTAGCGCCTCGACATGCGTGGTGCCGCAAGGATCAATTGGCGCCAGCATGACAGGGACGCTGGCCAGCGCGCGGTGCGGCACGAAGCCGGGGTCCTCGCGCAGGAAGGCATCGTATTGCTCGCCCATGGCCGAAAAGCGCGCGAAGTGCGATTCGGCGGCGTCCGGCCGCCGGCTTTCCCGGCCGCCTTCACCTTGCTCGATGATCACCTCGATGGCCTTGCGCGCGCTGGCCAGGTCGGTGACGGCGAACAGGCCGTCCAGGTCCATCAGGTCGCGCCCGAGCTGTGCTTCCGGGTTGCCGATAAACAGGATTGCCTCACCCATGCTTGCCGATAATTGCTCAAAGCCTTGCTCGATGCCGCGGTACAAGTGGCCGACGGTATCGTAGTCTTCGGCGGTGGGCGTGAACGTGGCGGTGGGGCTGCGCCGTTCATAGTCCAGGGGCGATTCAAAGCCGCGCGCCTGCGCCATTTCCATGCCTTCGGGACGCTCCAGGTAAATAAAATGCGCCAGCGTATCGCGCGTTAACGGCGCCAGCCGCACCACCAGGCTGGACGGATGGTAGCCGGGCGGCACCGGGAAATTCTGGCGCCGGAAGTGGGGCGGCGAGCCTATGCTCATGAGCATGTTGTTGACCATCGCCAAGTGCACCATTTCTTCCATGGCAACGCCGCGTATTTGCTTGCGCCAGCGTTCGATGCTGGCCAATTGCTCGGGCGTGACGCCTTCGTCGACGGTTCGCTTGAGCGACCAGCCGGCGTACAGGTAAGTGCACATCAGGCCGTGCTCGATTTCCGCCGCTTCGGTCAGCAGGTAAATGAGCTGTTCACGGTCGTTGACCCGCACATCATGCTGGTCGGTATTGAATGGCTTTTCCATGGGCGAAGTATACCTGATCTAACAGCGCTGATCTGCCAGCGCGCTTAGTCGTTCTCCTACACCGATTCGCGACAAACGCCGACGTAGAAGGCAGCAAGCGCCGTGCATACTCATCAAAAAACATTGGGGACTCATCTGTCGCCTTTCTTCTGGAGCGTTATCAATGTTAAATCCAATGTTCGATGCCTGGGCCAGCCTGTGCTCCGTCAACCCTTTTGCGTGGGATTGCGGCCAGCTTGATGTCGCTGTCGCACCAAGCCGCGCCAGGGCGGCCAAGTTGCCGCCTTCGCTGATCGCGCAACGCCTCGTCACGGACGCCGGCTCGCTGGACTATAAATTGTATGTGCCGGCCAGCTATACGGGGCGTCCTGCGGCCTTGCTGGTAATGCTGCACGGTTGCAGCCAGGACGGCGCCGATTTTGCGCGCGGCACCGGCATGAACGAGCTTGCCGAACAGTACCAGTGCCTGGTGGCGTATCCGGAACAGTCGTCTTCCAGCAACGGCGGCAAATGCTGGAACTGGTTCGAGCCTGCCCACCACCACCGCGGCGGCGGCGAACCTGCCCTGATCGCCGGCGTTGCGAACAAGGTGATGGACGAGTACGTGATTGACCCCGCCAAAGTCTTCATCGCCGGTTTGTCGGCCGGCGGCGCCATGGCCGTGGTACTGGGCAGAACGTATCCGGACCTGTTTTGCGCGGTTGGCTGCCACTCGGGCCTGGCGCACGGGTGCGCAGTTGGCACCGGCCAAGCCATGCAGGCAATGCAATACGGCGAAGCGGCCGGCGCCGCGCCGCTGGCGGGCGCCTTGCCGCTGATTGTGTTCCATGGCGACATGGACAGCACCGTCCATCCACGTAACGGCGATGGCGTCATTGCACAGTCGGTCGATCTGAGCCGGTTGCGGCCGGGCACGGTGCAGACGGGCCAAGCCACCGGGCGCAGCTTTACGCGCACGATTCACCGCGGCCCCTCGGGCGCCGTGATGGCGGAACACTGGACCGTGCACGGCAGCGGCCACGCATGGTCGGGCGGCAGGCGCCAGGGCAGTTACACGGACGCCAGCGGACCGGATGCGAGTGGCGAAATGATGCGCTTTTTCATGGAGGTGAGTGACCAGCGGCAATAGAGTTTTCCTTGGATTACGCTGTCAAGGCGCCAACCTGCAGGCAATTCCGGCTGAATGCGGCGCTCGCGCCGCTGGACGCAGGTTTTGTCTGCCGCTTCATCCCAAAAAAGGGCTAGTTTCAATAGAACATTGCTTGCAAGCATAAAGATTGACATTCAAAATGTCTGCTCACAAACAAGGAGCGGTCACATGGATGTCATAGCAGAATCAAACGAAGTTCTCGATTCAAAGTTACTGCTGACTGCTTTGGTAGCGTTGCGCCGAGGCGATTTCTCCGTGCGGCTCCCCTCCGACTTGACGGGCATGAACGGCAAGATCGCCGATACCCTCAACGACATTATTGAAAACAGCGACAAGATCGCGCAGGAAATTGTCAGCGTGAGCCGCGTGGTCGGCCATGACGGCCGCCTGCTGCAGCGCGCAGCCTCGCCCACCGTGGGCGGCGGCTGGGCCACGATCATCAATTCGGTCAATGCCTTGATCGACGACCTGGTGCGCCCGACCACTGAAATGGCGCGCGTCATTGGCGCCGTGGCAAAAGGCGACCTGTCGCAAAACATGGCGCTGGAAGTGGACGGGCGCCCCTTGCGCGGTCAGTTCCTGCGCGCCGCATCGACCGCGAACACGATGGTGGACCAGCTGTCTTCTTTCGCCTCGGAAGTCACGCGCGTGGCGCGCGAGGTGGGTACCGAAGGTAAATTGGGCGGCCAGGCCAATGTGCCGGGCGTTGCCGGTACCTGGAAAGACTTGACCGACTCGGTCAACTCGATGGCCGGTAACCTCACTTCCCAGGTGCGCAATATTGCGGAAGTCACGACCGCGGTGGCCAACGGCGACTTGTCCAAAAAAATCACGGTCGACGTGCGTGGCGAAATCTTGCAGCTGAAAGACACGATCAACACCATGGTGGACCAGCTGCGCTCGTTCGCCTCGGAAGTGACGCGCGTGGCGCGCGAGGTCGGCACCGAAGGCAAACTGGGCGGCCAAGCTTACGTGCCCGGCGTGGGCGGCACCTGGAAGGATTTGACCGACAACGTGAACTTCATGGCGTCCAACCTGACGGGCCAGGTGCGTAACATTGCCGAAGTGACGACCGCGGTGGCGAATGGCGACTTGTCCAAAAAGATCGCCGCCGACGCCAAGGGTGAAATCTTGCAGTTGAAGGACACCATCAACGTGATGGTGGACCAGCTATCCTCGTTCGCCTCGGAAGTGACGCGTGTGGCGCGCGAAGTGGGTACCGAAGGCAAGCTGGGCGGCCAGGCGCAGGTGAAGGGCGTGGGCGGCACCTGGAAAGACTTGACCGACTCGGTGAACTCCATGGCCGGTAACCTGACCGGCCAGGTGCGCAATATTGCCGAGGTGACGACGGCGGTGGCGAACGGCAACCTGTCGAAGAAAATCACCGCAGACGCCAAGGGCGAAATTCTCGAGCTCAAAAATACGATTAACGTGATGGTGGATCAATTGTCTTCCTTTGCGTCCGAGGTCACGCGGGTGGCGCGCGAAGTCGGTACCGAAGGCAAGCTGGGCGGCCAGGCGCAGGTAAAAGGCGTGGGCGGTACCTGGAAAGACTTGACCGAAAACGTCAACTCGATGGCCGGTAACCTGACGCGCCAGGTGCGTAACATCGCGGAGGTGACGACGGCGGTGGCAAACGGCAACCTCTCGAAGAAAATCACGGCGGACGCCAAGGGCGAGATCCTGGAGCTGAAAGACACGATTAACGTGATGGTGGATCAATTGTCTTCTTTCGCCTCGGAAGTCACGCGCGTGGCGCGCGAAGTGGGCACCGAAGGCAAACTGGGCGGCCAGGCGCACGTGCCCGGCGTGGCCGGTACCTGGAAAGACTTGACCGACTCGGTCAACTCGATGGCGGGTAACTTGACGGGCCAGGTGCGTAACATTGCCGAGGTGACGACGGCGGTGGCGAACGGCGACTTGTCGAAAAAAATCGCGGCCGACGCCCAGGGCGAAATCTTGCAGCTGAAAGACACGATCAACGTGATGGTGGATCAATTGTCTTCCTTCGCCTCGGAAGTCACGCGGGTGGCGCGCGAGGTCGGTACCGAAGGCAAGCTGGGCGGCCAGGCAAACGTGCCGGGCGTTGCGGGTACCTGGAAAGACTTGACCGACTCGGTGAACTCGATGGCGGGTAACTTGACGGGGCAGGTGCGCAACATCGCCGAGGTGACCACGGCGGTGGCGAACGGCGACTTGTCCAAAAAAATTGCGGCCGACGCCCAGGGCGAGATTTTGCAGTTGAAAGACACGATCAACGTGATGGTGGACCAATTGTCTTCGTTCGCATCCGAAGTGACGCGCGTTGCGCGCGAGGTGGGCACCGAAGGCAAGCTGGGCGGCCAGGCGCAGGTAAAGGGCGTGGCCGGTACCTGGAAAGACTTGACCGACAACGTGAACTTCATGGCCTCGAACTTGACGGGCCAGGTGCGCAATATCGCGGAAGTGACCACCGCAGTGGCCAACGGCGAGCTGTCCAAAACCATCACGGCGGACGCAAAAGGCGAAATTCTCGAGCTCAAGAATACGATTAACGTGATGGTGGACCAGCTCAATTCCTTCGCCTCGGAAGTGACGCGCGTGGCGCGCGAGGTGGGTACCGAAGGCAAGCTGGGCGGCCAGGCCAATGTGCCCGGCGTGGCAGGCACCTGGAAAGACTTGACCGACTCGGTGAATTCGATGGCCGGTAACCTGACCGGCCAGGTGCGCAATATTGCGGACGTGACGACGGCGGTGGCAACGGGCGACTTGTCCAAAAAAATCACGGCAGACGCCAAGGGCGAGATCCTGGAACTGAAAGACACCATCAACGTGATGGTGGACCAGCTCTCCTCGTTCGCCTCGGAAGTGACGCGCGTGGCGCGCGAAGTGGGCACCGAAGGAAAACTCGGCGGCCAGGCGCAGGTGAAGGGCGTGGCCGGCACCTGGAAAGACTTGACCGACAACGTGAACTTCATGGCCTCCAACCTTACCGGCCAGGTGCGCAACATCGCCGAGGTGACCACGGCGGTGGCGAACGGCGACTTGTCCAAGAAGATCACCGCCGACGTCAAGGGCGAGATCCTGGAAATGAAAGACACCATCAACGTGATGGTGGACCAATTATCCTCCTTTGCCTCGGAAGTGACGCGCGTGGCGCGCGAGGTCGGCACCGAGGGTAAATTGGGCGGGCAGGCCAACGTGCCGGGCGTTGCAGGTACCTGGAAAGACTTGACCGACTCGGTCAACTCGATGGCCGGTAACCTGACCTCGCAGGTGCGTAACATTGCAGACGTGACGACTGCGGTGGCGAACGGCGACTTGTCCAAGAAGATCACGGTGGACGTGCGCGGCGAGATCTTGCAGCTGAAAGACACCATCAACACCATGGTCGACCAATTGCGCTCGTTTGCCTCGGAAGTGACGCGCGTAGCGCGTGAAGTCGGTACCGAAGGGCGCCTGGGCGGCCAGGCCAATGTACCGGGCGCCTCGGGCACCTGGAAAGACTTGACCGACAACGTGAACTTCATGGCGTCCAATCTCACCGGCCAGGTGCGTAACATCGCTGAAGTGACCACCGCGGTGGCAAACGGCGACTTGTCCAAGAAGATCACCGTGGACGTCAAGGGCGAGATCCTCGAACTGAAAGACACCATCAACGTGATGGTCGATCAACTGTCCTCCTTTGCGTCGGAAGTGACGCGCGTGGCGCGCGAAGTGGGCACCGAAGGAAAACTCGGCGGCCAGGCGCAGGTGAAGGGCGTGGGCGGCACCTGGAAAGACTTGACCGAGAACGTGAACTTCATGGCCGCCAACCTGACGGCGCAGGTGCGCGGTATCGCCGGCGTGGTGACCGCCGTGGCAAAAGGCGACATGAAGAAAAAGCTGACGGTCGCGGCGCAAGGCGAGATCGCATCGCTGGCCAACACCATCAATGAAATGACCGATACGCTGGCCGTGTTTGCCGACCAGGTGACGGGCGTAGCGCGCGACGTGGGCGTGGAAGGAAAGCTGGGCGGCCAGGCATCGGTGCCGGGCGCCTCGGGCACGTGGAAAGACTTGACCGAAAACGTGAACCAGCTGGCGGCGAACTTGACGACCCAGGTGCGCGCGATTGCCGAAGTGGCCACGGCGGTGACGCGCGGCGACTTGTCGCGCTCGATCCAGGTCGAAGCGCGCGGCGAAGTGTCCGACCTGAAGGACAACATCAACGAGATGATCCGCAACCTGAAAGAGACCACGCAAAAGAACGCCGAGCAGGATTGGCTCAAGACCAACCTGGCGCGCTTTACGCGCTTGTTGCAAGGCCAGCGCGACATCGAGGAAGTGACCAAGCTGATTCTCTCGGAGCTTGCCCCGCTGGTCTCGGCCCACCATGGCGTGTTCTTCATGATGGACGCCCATGACCTCAAGCCGCGCCTGAAAATGATCGCCAGCTACGGCTACCGGTCCGACCGCGAGCTGCCTACCTCGTTCGCTCCCGGCGAAGGGTTGGTTGGCCAGTGCGCCATTGAAAAGCAGCGCATGTGGCTGACCAACGTGCCGCGCGATTATGTCGTGGTGTCGTCTGGCCTCGGTTCCGCGCCGCCCACCAACATCGTGGTGTTGCCGATCCTGTTCGAGCAGGAAGTCAAGGCCGTCATCGAGATCGCCTCGCTCGACCGCTTCACGCAAACCCACATGGGCTTTCTGGACCAGTTGATGGGTTCGATTGGCGCGGTGTTGAATACGATCGAGGCCAACAGCCGCACCGAGTCGCTGCTGACGCAGTCGCAGTCGCTGGCGCAAGAACTGCAGCAGACCAACCAGGAGCTGGCCGAAAAGGCGCGCTTGCTGTCGGACCAGAACAGCGAGGTGGAACGCAAGAACCGCGAGGTGGAACAGGCCAAGCTGGCGCTGGAAGACAAGGCCACGCAGCTGGCGCTGTCGTCCAAGTACAAGTCCGAGTTCTTGGCCAATATGTCGCACGAGCTGAGAACGCCCCTGAACAGCCTGTTGATCCTGGCGCAGCAGCTGGGCGACAACCCGAACGGCAACCTGTCCAAGAACCAGGTCGAGTATGCCAAAACCATCCACGGCTCCGGCTCCGACCTGCTCACCCTGATCAACGACATTCTCGACTTGTCCAAGATCGAGTCCGGCACGGTGACGCTGGAAGTGTCGGAGTCGCGTTTCCCGGTGCTGGCCACCTACGTGGAGCGCACCTTCCGCCACATGGCCGAAGCCAAACTGGTCAAGTTCTTCATCGAGATGGATCCGAGCCTGCCGCTGGCAATGATGACCGACACCACGCGCTTGCAGCAGATCCTGAAAAACCTGCTGTCGAACGCGTTCAAGTTCACCGCCAACGGCGAAGTCACGCTGCGCATCGGCATGGTGCAAAGCGGCTGGACCCCGGAACACCCCACGCTCGACCGCGCCGACGCGGTGGTGTCGTTCTCCGTCACCGACACCGGCGTGGGCATTTCGGCCGACAAGCTGCAGCTGATCTTCGAAGCGTTCCAGCAGGCCGACGGTTCGACCGCGCGCCGCTACGGCGGCACCGGCCTTGGCCTGTCGATCTCGCGCGAACTGGCGCGTTTGCTGGGCGGCGAAATCCGGGTCAGCTCGGTGGTCGGCAGCGGCAGTACCTTTACCTTGTTCCTGCCGTATAACCATTCCGGCTTTGGCGCCTACCAGCTGTCCATGGAGCCGGCGCCGCTGCGCCAGATCGCCAACGAGCTGGCGCCCATGCCGATTCCGGGCGTGGTCACGCTGCCGTTCAACGGCACCACGCCGCGCGTGAACCTGCACGATCCGGACTTCGACGACCGCAACCTGGTGTCCTCGGGCGACCAGTCGGTGCTGATCGTCGAGGATGACTCGCGCTTTGCCAACATCGTGCTCTCGCAGGCGCGCGCGCGCGGCCTGAAAGGCATCGTCACCTTCAGCGGCGAATCGGTGCTCACGCTGGCGCGCGACTACCTGCCGATCGCCATCCTGCTCGACCTGGACTTGCCCGACACCGACGGCTTTACGGTACTCGACCGCTTGAAGCGCGACCCGACCACGCGCCACATTCCCGTGCACGTGATGTCGAGCATGCGCGAGCGCGAAAAGGCGCTGCGTGCCGGCGCCATCTCGTACCTGAACAAGCCGGTCAAGCCGGAGCGCCTGGACGAGGAATTCAGCCAGATCCTGCGCTTCATGAGCCATACCCGGCGCAGCCTGTTGATCATCGAGGACGACGAAGTGCAGCGGCTCGACATCACCCAGCTGATCGGCGACTCGGACCTGGAACTGGTGGCCGTCGACACCGGCGCCAAGGCGCTGCAAGTACTCAAGGAGCGCCGCTTCGACTGCGTGGTGCTGGACCTGTCGCTGCCGGACATGGACGGCTTCACGCTGTTGGACACCATTAGCAAGGACCCGAATTTGCGCGACCTGCCGGTGGTGGTCTACACCGCCGCCGAACTCTCGCGCAAGGAAGTGACCAAGCTCAAACGCTTTGCCAAGACCATCGTGGTCAAGGATGCGCGTTCGCGCGAGCGCCTGCTGGACGAAACGGCGCTGTTCCTGCACCGTTCGCCGGCGCGCCTGCCCGACGAGCAGCGCCGCATGCTCGAGCAGGTGCAGGCTTCCGAGGGCGACCTGGTGGGCCGCAGCGTACTCGTGGTCGATGACGACCTGCGCAACATCTTCGCGCTGACCACCGTGCTCGAACGCTACCAGATGAAGGTGCACTTCGCCGAAAACGGCAAGGACGGCATCAAGATGCTGGAAGAAACCGAGGGCATCGAGATCGTCCTGATGGACATCATGATGCCGGAGATGGACGGCTACGACACGATGCGCGCGATCCGCAAGATCGCCCGCTTCAAGACGCTGCCGATCATCACCTTGACGGCCAAGGCCATGAAGGGCGACCGCGACAAGTGCATCGCCGCCGGCGCATCCGACTACATCACCAAGCCGGTCGACGTGGCGCAACTGCTCTCGCTGATCCGCGTATGGCTCGGTCATTGACAGTGGCCGACGAGGCCAGCGTCGCGCAGCTGGAAACGAGCCTGCTGGTCGAAGGCATGTACCGGCGCTACGGTGTGGACTTTCGGGGCTTCGAACCGGTGGCCCTGGAGCGCAGGATCGACGCGTTCGTGGCGCACGCCGGCGTTGACAGCATCTCGGCCTTGCAGGGCAGGGTGCTGTACGATGTCGGCTTTGCCAGGGAAACGATGCGCCACCTGAGCCAGGGCGCCAGTGGTTTTTTCACGGGGCCGCAGTGCTTCATGGCGATGCGCTGCGCGGCCTTGCCGGTGCTGCGTTCAGCGTCCTGGCCGGTGGTGTGGCTGGCAGAATGCGCGGACCCTGGCCTGGTGCTGCAGCTGGCCGTCATGCTCGAGGAGGAAGGCTTGCTCGGCAAGACGCAGCTGTTTGTCACCAGCGCCAATGACGACGTGCTGGGCGAGGTGGCGGCTCTTGCCGTCACCGGCGCGAGCATGCTTGAGCGCGACGAGCGCCATTTGAAAGGGGGCGGGCGCCATTCGCTGCTGGCGTACTGCGAGCGCGTGGGCGAGCACTACAAGCTGCGCGCGGATTTGCGCCAGAACATCGTGTGGGGCCAGTACGACCTGGCGAGCGACGCCTCCTTCAATGAGTTCCACCTGATCGTGTGCCAGCGTCCGCTCAAAGATTTCGACGTGCCGCTGCAGTGGCGCGCGCTCGGCCTGTTCAGCGAAAGCCTGTGCAACTTCGGCATCTTGCAGGTGGAGCCGCCCAGCGACTTGCTGGGCACGGAGTTCGCCAAGGACTTCAGTTGCGTGCTCGGCGAGCAAGGGGTGTACCGGCGCCTGCCATAGTGGGACAATACGGCATCCTGTCAGGGGCGACTACATGAAAGCGACCACATGAAATTCTTGAAAGTTCCGTTCGCGGAAAAAGACGAAGCAAAATCCCTGGGCGCGCGCTGGAACCAGGACCGCAAGGCCTGGTACGTGCCCGACGGCGTGGCCGACGCACCCTTTGCGCGCTGGCTCACGGCGGGAGGCGAGGCGCCGCCCGTGAAAGAAAAGGCGGCCAAGCTTGACACCTATTCGGACAAACCCGTCGTCGGCAAGCAATACTTTGAACTGGAGCATGACTGCAATCCCTTCAGCGCCTGCGCCCAGTGCGCGCCGGTGCTGGCCAAGGCCGGCTGGAGCGCGGCCAATGATGCCGTGCGGACCATGCTGGCGGCCATGCCGGCCAGATGAGCGCGCCCGAGTGCAACCGCACCATGGAACAGGCACGGCGCGACTTTGCGCTCGGGCGCCTGAGCGGCGTGATGTTGCTGCGCGTGCCGATGACCGCAGGCCACTGGAACGTGCGGCTGGTGGGCGCCAAGGGCGACGCCGGCATGCTGCTTGAGGTCAAGAACCTCGCGCCACAAGTGTTTGCCAGCCTGGACCAGGCGGTCCAGGCGCTCGAGCAGATCGGCTTTGCCTTCACCCAGCTCAAGGTACAGTAAGGGGGCAGCAAGGGTGCAGCAAGCCTATTTGGCCAGGTGCTTGCCCAGGAAAGCTTCCAGCCGTTCGTAGAATTCCTGCTGGCGCTTGGCGTCGTAAAAGCCATGGCCCTCATCCTTTTCCAGGATCCACTCCGGCGGACGGCCAGCCTTGATGAGCGCCTCGCGCATCATCAATGCCTGGTTCAGTTCAGTGACCTTGTCATTGCCGCCGTGGACCAGCAAGACTGGCACGGTAATGTTGGCAGCGAGCGTTGCGGGCGACTGCTGGCGCAGCTGCGCTTCGTCACTACCCATTACCTTGGCCAGGTAGTTCTTGGCTTGCTTGTCACCGATCAAGCGGTCCGTTGTATAAGCGTGGGGCAAGTAGTAGATGCCCGAGTAACCGACCGCGCATTTGAACATGGCAGGTGCGCGGACCGGCAGCATCAGCGCCGCGTAGCCGCCGAAGCTGGCGCCGAACACGCATACCCGACTGGCGTCGATCTCGCTTTGGGCGCCGGCCCATTTCACGCCGTCGATCAGATCGTCCATCATCTTGCCGCCCCATTCTTTGTGGCCGGCCGCTTCGAAGCGCTTGCCGCGCCCGCCCGAGCCGCGGAAATTGACTTGCAGTACTGCGTAGCCTCGGCTGGCCAGAAATTGCGCGTCGGTATCGAAGTACCAGTCGTCGGCAATGCCGATCGGTCCCCCATGGGGCAGCAGCACCATCGGCAATTTGCCCTTGCCCGGATTGGCCGGCAGCGTGATGAAACCGGACACCGGCAGGCCGTCGCGGGCGGTGAAGGTGAACGGGCGCCGCTCGGCCATCTGGGCGGGATCGATTTTCTCCATGTTGGAAAACAATGCGTCCGCTTGCGCCGTCTTTTTGTCGTACAGATAGTAGGTGCCGGGATCGCGGTCGCTGCGCACGCTAAAGAGCAAATGCTGGCCGTCGTCGCTGAAGTTGATGAAGGAAACGTAGGCGTTGGGAAAAGCGGCACTGAGTGTCTTGTGCAGCACGGCGTCGGGCAGCTTGTCGTCGAGGTAGCGCGCGCGCGGAATGCCCACGGCCGACGAGTAGGCGAACGGCACGCTGGGCCTGGCGGTGTATTCAAAACGGTCGATATTGCCTAGCGCATCGCTGGCAATCGGGGTGCGCGCTCCGCTTGCCATGTCTTCGCGCAAGATGCTGTATGGCCCGCCATTTTGGGCCTGGCTGACGTACACCGCCTTGTCGTCCGGCGTGAACGCGAACGGGTGGTAGCGTGAACCTGGCGTCTCAAAGCTGACCGGGCGCCATTGGCTGCTGCCGTCGTCGAGGCGGAACAGCACCGCCTGGTTGTTCTCGTTTACGCCCGAGGCAAAACGCGGCTTGCCATCATGCTGGACTTCAAAATCAAGATCCTCCGCCGGTATGTCAGCAAGCAATTTGCGGGCCGAGGTCACGGAATCGATGTCGTACAGCATGCTGCGCTTGCTATCCCAATAATGGCTGCCCAGCAGCACATGGCCATCGCGCTGCTCCGGGATGTGGGTTACATGCGCATAGCCATAATCGTCGCCATAGCGGTCGCCCTTGCTCGACTGCCTGAATCCTTTATAGCCGAATAGATATTGCTGTTGCGTGCCGTCGAGATTGACGGCAACGACCTCACCGGTTGCAACTGGTTTTTCGCGCAGGCCGATTTCCCGGCCCTTCTTGACGGCCAGCCGCTTGTTGGTAAGCCAGAGAAAATCCGCGGGGATTTCGAAAGCGGGCAAGCCGATCGAGCTGACGTGTTTCAGTTCAGGTACGGTGTAGACCGACAGCGTCGGAATCATCCTGCCATTGCGTTCCATCCTGACATTGATGGCGACATGCTTGCCATCGGGCGCAAGGCGGGCCTGGCTGTAAGTGGCGGCCTCAGTAAAATTCTGGACGGGGACGAGCGCGTCGGCCGCAGCCGCGTCTAAGACCGCGAGCGACAGCAGACAGGGGATAAGGCAAGATCTCATGGTTCGGTTATCAAAAAAGTAATTAACCGATGGTAACATTGTTTATTGGCGATGATCGAGATTTTGTTTTGGCATGGTTTTCTTTTTGCAACAATTTGTACTCCACGATCTGCAGGCGACAAGAATTATCCAAATTTACATATTATTGATATGATAAGTTTATACATGAGCTCGCTACACCTGTAAAAGAGTTACCAATGAACCGTTACTTGAAGGCAGCGTTCCTGACTGTTTGCCCCGGGTGAGGGTTTAGTAGTGGCGCCGCCGGGCGACCTTGTCCCATACCCGCGAGACCCAGCTTGGCTGCCATGAAACGCCCGCGCTTTTTTCGTGCGGGGAGCGGGAATCGAACTGCTCGTTCTGGGCGCTCGGCTGGATCGCCACTACGCCCGGCCCGCTGATCGGGATCGTCACGCCCAGTTCGGGCATTTCCTTTTCTACCGTGCAGTTGCAGCCGATCAGGTCGAGCGTGCGCGAGAAGCGCTGCGCCGTCACGTGGTCCAGCCGGCGCTTGAGCACCGCCTTGGGCATGGCCAGCACCTCGCGCACTTCTTCGGGCGAGCGCTTGAACAGCGGCACCAGCTTGGCCACGATTGCTTCGCGGTCGACATTTTTCTGGATGCTGTCGAGCGTGATGCTGAACGTCGCCGGGCGGTGCACCTTGTCGGCCTGCTCGTCCAGCACGGTCAGCGCGAGCGCACCCGCCCGGCGCAGCAGGAAGGGAATGACTTCCACGTTGCGCGCGACAATCTGTATGGCGCCGGCGTCGCCGGTGAACCCTTCCATCAGCGGTACGTGGCCCCACGGACACACCGGGCTGCCTTCGGCGTTGTCGTAAATGCCAGTCGACGGGCACGGAAAACGGGCCGTGAGTGCATCGTGGAACTGAATCAGCCGGGGCGACGGCGCCAGCCCTGCTGACTCGCGCAGCAAGTTGTCCGCAAATCCATAGGCATCATGGTTGTAAGGGGGCACCGTGGGCACGACAATTTTTAATATATAGTTCATAAGAAACTAATGTTAGCGCGAAGAAACCTCAATTGTATTTCATTTGAGCATGGACTTCGGCAAATTCGTGGAGTGTGTGGTTTTGTCGGTGTTACCATTTCGCTCGTTGTACAAATTATCTTATGTGAGCAATCAAGCATGTTCAAGCACATCGTTTGCATCCTCGCCGCGCTGGCGGCAGCAGGCACGGCCACCGCCGGCAACGACCAATTGCGTATGATCGCGCCGCTCAACCATGCCATGCCGCTGGCCAGTTTCAAAAGCGACAAGCTGAGCGGGGGTATTTTGAAGGACCTGGGCGAGGCCATCGCGCGCCGCCTCGGCCGCAGCATCATCTTTATTAGTGTAGCAGGCGACCAGGTCGGCGCCGCACTTTCGGACGGCAAGGCCGACGGTGTCTGTTATGTGCGGCCGTTCTGGATCGACGGCGATTTTGACTGGAGCGCTCCGCTGCTGCCCGATACCGAAGTCGTCGCTTCCCACCCCGACATGCCGGTGCTGCGTTCGCTGTTGGACTTGCGCGACCGTCCGGTAGGCACCGTCACCGGCTACCGCTACCCGCGCGTCGAGCAAGTGCTCGGTTTGCGTTTTCTGCGCAGCGATTCGCCCACCATGGAAGAGAACCTGCACAAGCTCATGCTGGGCCACGCGCGTTACACCGTGATCGTGCAGTCTACGCTGGCGTACCATGCAAAGATGAACAAATCCCTGAAGCTGCGACCCGACCTCACGGTTGCTTCCTTTTCGGCGCAATGCGCATTTTCGCGCCGCAGCCACCTGCCGTTCGCCGACGTCGACAAGGCGATCAATGGCCTCATTGCAGACGGCAGCGTGCAGCGGATTCTGGCGAGGTATCGCTAGTGTCGTCGCAACCACCGGCGCAACCACCGCCGCCAGCGCCGCCGCCAGCGCCGCTACCGCACGCTGCGCTCGAACACGCGCGCCGCCATGCGCTGCTCTCGCTGCTGTTGTTGATCGCCGTGATCGCACTCGCCTGGGCCGCGTTGGCGCCGCTGGGCGCACGCGAGCGCACTCTCCTGCTCGAGATTGCGCCAGGCACACAGACACGGCGCCAGTCTGGCGACATGACCGGCGCCTTGCCCCCGACAGTGCGCCTGACGCTGGGCGTGCGCGACGTGCTGCACATAAAAAACAATGACACGGCCCCGCACTTCCTGGGCGCCATCTTGGTCAAGCCGGGGCGAGAAATGCACCTGCCGTTTGAGCAGGCCGGCAGCGAAGAGTTCACCTCAAGCGCGCATCCCGGGGGCAAGCTGACGGTGCTGGTCGAACCCTGGCCCGATCCCGGCACCGCGCGCCTGCGCTGGCGCCTGCGCGCACTGGTGCAGGCTGTCCGCCACTATTAATGGTGCGCCGCCATGCGCGGATTCTGGCATGATGGACGCATGGCCGCTCTTACTTTTCCCCTGTTCCCGCTTGGCACCGTGCTGTTTCCAGACGGCGTGTTGCCGCTGCAAATTTTCGAGGTGCGCTACCTCGACATGATCGGCCGCTGCATCGCCGACGGCACGCCGTTCGGCGTGGTGTTGCTGACCGAGGGCGGCGAGGTGCGCACGCCCGAGGGGCAGGAACGCTTCCTGCCAACGGGCACCCTGGCCTCGGTCCAGGACACCACCGCGTCCGCGCCGGGCTTGCTGCACGTTAGCTGTCGCGGCGGCGCGCGCTTTCGCATTCTTTCCAGCGAACGGCGCGCCAACGGCCTGTGGATGGCCAACACCGAGCTGGTGGAAGACGACCGCAGCATCCCGATCCCGTCCGAACTGCAAGGCGCCGCCGACGCGCTCGACAAGGTGCTCGCGTCGCTGCACGAAGTACCCGAGCAGCGCTGGCCGGTGCTGCCGCCATTCCGGCTTGACGACTGCGGCTGGGTGGCCAACCGCTGGTGCGACCTGCTGCCCTTGCCCAATCCGCAAAAGCACAGCCTGCTGATGCTCGACAATCCCGTCATCCGCCTCGAACTGATGCATGACATGCTCGACGAGCACGGCCTGATCACCTCGTAAATAGCAAGGCGGCCGTGCCAGCGGCGGCAGGATCGTGCTGCGTCGCTTACTGGCTCGTGGACTTGGTCTCGCTCTCGCTCTCGCCCCCGGCCGTGCCGTTGCCGCCGGCGGCGCCGCTGCTGTAGGCCGAACCGCCCGCATTGATATTGACCGATTTGTCGACCTGAACCGAACCTGCCGCGTCGCCTGCCTGGCGTGCACCGTTCTGCGCTGCGCCGCGTGCGTTGCCCACAGTCGAACGCGCGTAGCCGCCCGTGCTGTCGGCCTGAGCGCGCGCCGCATCGCGCACGGTGCCCGCCGTGCGGCGCCCGCCGCCGGCAAGGTCCGCATTCATGCCGCTTGATGCCGAGCCCGAAAGCGCACCGGAAAGAGCGCCGTTGCCCCCACCCTGGCTGCCCATGCCGCCGCCCATGCTGCCGCCCATACCGCCGCCCATGCTGCCGCCCATGCCGCCGCTGCCGCCTAGCATGCCGCCCAGCGATCCGCCAAGGCCGCGGCCGCCGCCGCCCAGTAATTGGGCCTGGGCCGAAGCGGCCATGCCAAAGGATGCGATGAGGGCGATGTGGATGGCGATGTGTTTGATTTTCATGATGTTCTCCTGTAAGCGGTGCAGCCTGTCTGCAACCGTTACAAGGAAAACGAGCGGGCTCGACGGTTTATTCCCTGCGTCCGAAAAAAAAGTTAGCGCAGCGTTTCCGGATCAACCCGGAACGCCTGTCCCACCACCCCATGGCCGCTGTCCGCAGCGCCAGCCTTGACCGCCTGCGCGGCCAGCGCCGCCAGTGCGAGCGCCGAGCGCCCCTGGTCAGGACGCGGCAGCGCGCTCGCCAGCATGGCCGCCACGATGGGGGCGGCGAACGAGGTGCCGCGCACTTGCCGGTAGGGCGGCTCGCCCGGCGCGGCGCTGACCATATTGTTGCCCGGCGCGGCGAACATGACTTGCGGCCCGCGCCCCGCTTCGGGCAATACGCGCCCGCGCTTGTCCACCGCGCTCACACCCACCACGCCCGGATAGCTGGCCGGATACAGCGGGGCGGCGGCGGGCCCGTCGTTGCCGACCGCCGCCACCAGCAGGTGGCCGCGCCGCACCATCGCCGCGACCACGCGTTCGAGCGTCCGGTTGGCGGGGCCGACGATGCTCAGGTTGATCACGCCAACCTGTTCCGTGGCCAGCCAGGCCAGCGCGCCGGCGATCTTGTCGGCCGAGCCGCCACTGGCGCTGTCGCAATAAATATCGGCGGCAAACAAGTGCGCCTGCGGCGCCACGCCGCGAAAGCGGGGCGACTGGCCCACCATCAACGCCGCCACGGCAGTGCCGTGGGCAGCGGGGCGCACCACATCGCCGCAGCCCCAGCGCCGGATGCGCGCATCGCGAAACACATCGTGTCGCGTGTCGACGCCGCTGTCGACCAGACCCACGCTGACCGCGCCGAGCGAAGCGCTTGCGGACCCGGACTCGGACCCGGCCTCCGCCGGCGCGGCTGCCGCGTTTGCGCCGCCGCTGCCCATATACAGATGGTTGAAGTCATACGCGCCGTCCGGGTCCAGTGCGCGTAACTGCTCCAGCACGCGCGCGGTATCGGCCTGTTCGGGCACGCCCAGCACCACGATCACTTCGTCCAGGCCGCCCAGGCGCCGCTCGCGCAGCACCGTCAGGCCGGCTGCCTGCGCCGCCGCCAGGCCTGCCGGACCGGGCGACCAGGCCAAAATCTCGCGCCGCACGACGGGCTCGCCGCGCGGGTCGGCTTCGAGCACATCGCGATGTTGTCCGAGCAAGATTTTTACCTGGTCCAAGCGCACGTGCCGCAAGTCGGGCAGGGCGCGCAGCGGACCCGGGCTTGCCGCGGCAATGCCCGGCAGACCGCTGCCCCAGGGCAAGCCGGCCTGAGGGTGCGGCAAGGCCAGTGAGGGAAGGCGCAACTGGGCGCTAGCGCGGGAGGCAGTCGCCGCGAGAGTAAGCGCTAACACCAGGCGCCAGGCGCGAGGCGCACGAAACGGGGATTTTGTCTTCATTCGTCGGATGATAGTATAGGGATTCATGGTCTTGTTAATTAAACGAACGGGACTGGGATTAAAATCCCTCGCCCCAACGTTTACCCGCTATCTATGAATGTTTATGACACTTGACGCCACCACCATCCACGCTGACATCGGGGCCTTGCTGCCCCGGCTGCGCCGCTTTGCGCGTTCCATCACCTTCAACACGGAAGATGGCGACGACCTGGTGCAGGTGGCGGTGGAGCGCGCGCTCAAGCGCAGCGAACAATGGGAAGCGGGGACGCGCCTGGACAGCTGGCTTTTCCGCATCATGAAAAATGCCTGGATTGACGAAGTGCGCAGCCGGATCCGGCGCGACCAGGTGTTCGCCCCCGAAGAGTCGGGCGAGCATGTGGGCGACAATTCCGCCGAGGCGCACCAGCAGCGCCTGGCGATCCGCAAAGCGATCAGCCTGCTCTCGGACGACCACCGGGTCGTGATCGCCCTGGTGCTGGTGGACGGCATGGCCTACAAGGAAGCGGCCGAGGTCCTGGAAATTCCCATGGGTACCCTGACCAGCAGGCTGGCGCGAGCGCGCGAGGCGCTGCAGGGATTGTTGTCAGATCAAGCGAGGACTGTAGCATGAGATTTACCGAAGAAATCATAATGGCCTACGCCGACGGCGAGCTCGACGACACAACGCGGTTCCAGGTGGAGCTGGCCATGCGCCAGGACCCGGCCCTGGCCGAAAAGATCCGCCAGCACCAGGTGCTGCGGTCGCACGTGTTTGGCGCCTTTGCCGGCACGCTGGCCGAGGAGGTGCCCCAGCGGCTGCAGGCGGCCACGCGCTCGGGCAAGGTGATCCATCTCGACAGCGTGCGCCAGTTGCGCACGCCGCCGCCGCCGCGGCCTGCGCCCGACAAGCACGGCTGGCGCTGGCCCGAATGGGGTGCGCTGGCGGCCACGCTGGTGGTGGGCGTACTGGCCGGGGTGTTTGGTGCGCAAGGCTTGGGCGGTGGCGCGCAGCTGGCCGGGTTGGACGCCGGCAGCGGGGCGCTGAAGGCGCAAGGCCGGCTGGCGCAGGCGCTAACTGCGCAGGCCGGGCCGGTGGCGGCCGATGCGCCGGTACGGGTCGGGCTCAGCTTCGTGGCCAAGGATGGTCATTATTGCCGCAGTTTCATGCTGTCCAACATGGCGGGGCTGGCCTGCCGCAGCGGCGACGAATGGCGCATTCCCGTGATGGCGGGCGCCGCTGCAGTCGCGCCCGGGGCGTACCGGCAAGCCGGGAGCCAATTGCCGCCGGCAGTGCTCGAGGCGATCGATGAACGCATTGCCGGCAAGGCGCTCGATGCGGCGGGCGAGCGCGCGGCGGCGGCGCAGCTCTGGAAGCGCTGAATGGGATAGGCATGCAAAAATAATGCTACAGCGGTGTCGCGAACGCGGATGTTGCAAAGCGTTTTGCCACCAGTTGACTGCACAAACACCACGAAATGTGCAAACCCCACACTGCATCGTCCCCGCGGTTGTGGCCGTTGCACAAGGATTGTGGGAGGATACTTTGCACTGCCAAGGGCAGTAGGGCGGAAAAGGGCTAGCCCGCATTGCGCCATGCGTCTCGACGGCGCTCCCGGGTGATTTCAGCATCACTCCCCCAGCACCGCCCGGTTCCGCCCCGCCTGCTTGGCCCGATACAGCGCCTTGTCCGCCTGCTCGATCAGCGTGCTCCAGCTGAGCGCTTCATCCGGCATCGACGTTGCCACGCCAATACTGATCGTCACCACGCCATGTGGCGACTTGGCATGCGGCAGCGCCAGGCGCGCCAGCTCTTCGCAAATTTCCTGGGCGATCGCCAGCGCGTGCGCGGCATCGGTCGCCGGCGCCAGCAAGGCGAATTCCTCGCCGCCGTAACGGGCCACCAGGTCGCTGGTGCGCCGTCCGTGCGCGGCAATCAGGTCCGCCACGCGGCGCAGGCAACGGTCGCCCGCCTGGTGGCCATAATGGTCGTTATAGGCCTTGAAATGGTCAACGTCGAGCATTGCCAGCGCCAGCGGATAGCCGTTGCGGGCCGCGCGCCGCCATTCGCTCTCAAGCGCGGCATCAAAACCGCGCCGGTTGTTAATGCCGGTCAGGCCGTCGGTGCTCGACAGTTCAGCCAGCTTGGCATTGCTGTCTTCCAGTTCGTGCGTGCGGGCCGCCACCATCGCTTCGAGCTGGACCTGGCGCCGCGTCAGGTGCCGCACGCGCGCGCGGTAAGCCGTCGACAGCAGGCTCACTGCCGCAAAGCTGGCCAGCAGGCGGAACCACCAGGTGTGGTACCAGGGCGGCAAAATCTCGATCCTCAAACTGGTCGGCTCGTCATTCCACACCCCCTGGTGATTGGCGGCCTTGACCATGAAGGTGTAGCGGCCCGGATCCAGATTGGTATAGGTGGCGCTGCGCCGCGTGGCGTCGGTCCGCACCCAGTCGCGGTCGAAGCCGTCGAGCCGGTAGGCATAGGTATTGCGCGCCGGATCGGTGTAATGCAAGGCCGCAAATTCAATCGTGAACACCGATTCCTGCACCGACAGCGTGAGCGCCGACGGCGACGTGACGCCGCCTTCGAGCTTGATGCCGGGCACCGGCTGCCCATTTTTGAGCGAATGGTTGAACACGCCAATGTCGGTGAAGGCCACCTGCGGTTTGACCGAGTCGCTGCGCACCAGTTCAGGGGTGATGCCGGTCATGCCCTTGACGCCGCCAAAATACAGCTTGCCGTCGGGCGCGGCGTAGGCGGTGGACACCGAATAGCCCTCCGACAGGCCATCCGCATTGGTGTAGCGGCTGACCTTGCCGGAGTCGGGATCGACCCGCAGCAAGCCGCCGGCCGTGCTCATCCACAACTTGCCGGCCTTGTCGCTGCGCATGGCCAGGATCTTGACTTCGCCCACGCTGTCCTTGGCGCCGTAGCTGCGAAAACTGATGCTGCCGTCAGCCGCCGTCAAGACCTGGTTGACCCCGCGCGAGGTGCCGGCCCAGACTCGGCCTTGCGGATCCTGGTACAGCGAGGCGACGTTGTCGTCGGCCAGCGAGGCCGGATTGGCTGCGTCGTGGCGCAGGTGGCGGAACTTGCCGGTGTGCGGATTGAGCACGTCGAGCCCGCCGCCGCTCCATTCCGAACCCATCCACACGCGGCCCAGCTTGTCCTCGAGAATGACAGTACTGTTGTTGACGCTGCGGCTGTTGGCCTCTAGCGTGCTGTGGGCGTAATTGGTCCAGGTGCCGGCCACGGTGTCGTAGCGGATCACTTGGCTGCCGGTGCCGAGCCATAAGGTGTTGCCCGCGCCGGGGGCGATGGCATTGATGAAGTCCGCCCCCACGCTGCCAAAATTGATGACCTTGAACGGCTGCTCCGGCGAGTCGAGCCGGTTCAGGCCGGCCGAGGTGCCCACCCACAGCGGCCCGCCCGGCTGCTGGTACAGGCTGTAGACCACGTCGTTGGAAAGTGAACCGGGCTTGCCGGCCTCGGCGCGGAATGTCTTAAGCACGTCGCCATTGGCCGGATCGAACAGCGCCAGGCCCGAGTTGCCGCTTAACCACATGCGCCCGTCAGGCGCGCCTTCGATGGCTTTCAGCGAGTTGTCGGGGCGCAGGTTGTGCGCTTCGACATCGAAAGGAATGAAGCGCTGGAAGCCCTGGCTGTTCAGGTTAGCCAGGCTGATGCCGTCCGAAAACGAACCGACCCACAGCATGCCGCTGCGGTCTTGCATGACGGCCCGGATATAGTCTGATGGCAGGCTGTTCGAATCGTTGGCGCGGTGCACGTATTGCACAGGCTTTGCCGCGCCCTTGTCCCAGCGCAGCAGGCCGGCGGCCAGCGTCCCGGCCCACACCGTGTCGTTGCGGTCGCCATACAAATAGTTGATGCGGGTGGCCGGCGAATTCAAGGTGCGCGCGTCCCAGTCGGTGCCGGCCTTCCAGGTGATCACGCCGTTCTGGGTGCCGACCCACAAAGTGTGGTCGCGGCCATAGTGCAGAGCGCGCACGATATTCAATTTTGGGTCGGGTGCGGCATCGCTGTCGAGGCGGTGGTGAATCACGTCGACCTTGCCTTGCGGCAGATAGTCCAGGCCGCCGGGCCAGGTGGCGGCCCACACGCCGCCGCGCTCGTCCATGGCAATGGCGTTGACGTCGTTGCTGGCCAAGCTGCCGGGCCTTTTGTCGTCATGCAGGTATAGCGTGAAAGCGGCGCGCGACGGGTCGAAATGCTGCAGGCCGCCCCAGGTCGCCAGCCACATGCCGCCCTTGCCGTCGCCGATGATCGACTTGACGATGCGCTGCGCGGCCGGGCCGTATGGCGGCACGAAGCGGGTGAAATCGTTGGTCTTCGGGTTGTAGCGTGCCAGCCCGTTCTGGGTGCCGGCCCAGATCACGCCCTGCTGGTCTTCATACAGGGTCGAGACGCGGTCGTGGGGCAGGCTGTTCGGCTCGGCGGCGCTGCTGGTGTACTTGACCGCATGGTAGCCGTTGTAGCGGTACAAGCCGCCGCTGAGCGTGCCGATCCACACGAAGCCCTGGCGGTCCTGCATCATGCTCAGGATGAGCAGGTCGTCCGAGTCGATCGACCCGAGCCGCTTGAAGCGCAGCGTCGAGGTCGGCGTCGCCAGCGCCGACAGCGACAGCGCCAGCAGGCACAGGAGGGCGCAGCCGCGGCGCAGGACGGTGGAGAGGGCGAATGGCATCGTCAAAAGTTTGTCTTTATGCGAATAGCTGGGATGGTTCCCAAGGGACGCGCGCTATTTATGACAGCGCCGCTTAAAACTGGCGTCAGCTTAACATTGCCTAATGTAAATTGCACACGATGTAAGCCTTTTGACATGCAATTTGTGCAAGCGCGAAACTTCCTGTTTCCAATCGGACACTGCCACCTGTCATGCCGACCTGCCCGGGATACCGCTCTGCTGGGGCGATTGTTAATTTTTTGAAGCCGGTTCGCGGTCAGAACCCTTGGCCTGTTACCAATGATCTATCCTGCCGCTCTGGGGGAAACACATATTCCATATACAGTTGCCCGCTTTTAGGGTATCGTTTACGGCACTATTACTGCATCTACGTCCGCGCGTCCGCTTGTCAAAGGGGCGTTTCGCGACACTATTTCGAGCTGGCCGCCGGTCTTTCCCTGTGTCGGCCTTCAATCTGGGCGTAGAGCTTATCGAACATTCGCCCGGAAAATTTATGCCAGAAACACCGATCACCATTGAAGCTGACAGCGCGCCTACCGTGCGTTTTGCCGACTTCGGCCTTGCTCCCGAAATCCTGCGCGCGCTGACCGACCAAGGTTATGTGCACCCGACGCCAATCCAGGCGGCCGCCATTCCCATCGTGCTGCAAGGCCGCGACGTCATGGGCGCCGCCCAGACCGGGACCGGAAAAACGGCCGGTTTCTCGCTGCCGATCATCCAGTTGCTGATGGCGCACGCCAACCCCAGCATGTCGCCCGCGCGCCACCCGGTGCGCGCGCTGGTGCTCACGCCCACGCGCGAGCTGGCGGTGCAGGTGGCGGAAAACGTCAAGGCTTACGCCCAGCACACGCCGCTGCGCTCGACCGTGGTGTTTGGCGGCATGGACATGAAGGGCCAGACCACCATCCTCAAGGGCGGCGTCGAAATCGTCATCGCCACGCCGGGCCGACTGCTCGACCATGTGGAACAGAAAAACGTCAACCTGGGCCAGGTGCAGATGCTGGTGATGGACGAAGCGGACCGCATGCTCGACATGGGGTTTTTGCCGGACTTGCAACGCATCATTAACATGCTGCCGAAAAAACGCCAGAACCTCATGTTCTCGGCGACTTTTTCCGGCGAGATCAAGAAGCTGGCGAACAGTTTCTTGAACGATCCCGTGATCATCGAAGTGGCGCGCAGCAATGCGACCGCCGACAAGGTGACCCAAGTGGTCTATAAGGTGACTGAAGAGAGCAAGCGCGACGTCGTCGAGCACCTGATCCGCGGACGCGACCTCAAGCAAGTGCTGGTGTTTTCGAATACCAAGATTGGCGCGTCGCGCCTGTCGCGCCATCTGGAGCAGGCCGGCATCAAGTCGACCGCCATTCATGGCGACAAGACCCAGCAGGAACGCATGGCCGCGCTTGACGCGTTCAAGAAAGGCGAGACCGATGTGCTGGTCGCCACCGACGTGGCCGCGCGCGGGCTCGACATTTCAGACTTGCCATGCGTGATCAATTTCGACTTGCCGTACAACGCGGAAGATTATGTGCACCGGATCGGCCGCACGGGTCGCGCGGGCGCCTCGGGCGACGCCATTTCCGTGTATTCGGAGAAGGACGAGCGCCTGCTGACCGATATTGAAAAATTGATCAAGCAGACCATCACCCGTGGCGAGCTGACCGGCTTTGCCGCGCCATCGCGGGCGCCGCGCGAAACGTCGGAGCGTCCACCGGAGCGCCGCGCGCGCCGCGGTGAAGGCGAGGCGCCGGTGCGCAGTAGCAGTAGTAGCAGTAGCAGCGGTAGCAGCAGCACCGGCGGCGAACGCAGCGAACGTGCGCCGCGCACCAGTGGACCGATGCCGCGCCGCGAAAAAGTCGATCCATGGTTCCTCAAACCGTACGAGCCGAGCGTGAGCTCGGCGCCATTGGCGCCGGCGGTATCGAGTTCGTCAATCAAGCCGGGCAAGCAAAAGATTGCGGCCTTACTGGGTGGAATGCCGAAGCCATGATGCATGGCGCAATGCGGACTGCGTCCTTTTGCGCCCTACGATCGTCGCCAAATTCCCCACACTTTTTTGTGCCACCCGGGCGCCAGGCTAGGCCGCATTGCTATCTGCACGATAGCAATGCGGACACGACACCCCATACACATACTGCGCCGACAGCTGTTCGCGCGGCGTCACCACGGCGCGGCAAGCAAAACATTGGGTGGTGGTGACCGCTTCAAGCTGGGGATTGAGGGCCGTGCGATAGTCGAATACAAAGCAGTCGCCCGTGTAGTGCTCCCCGCCCACGTCCTCAAAATATTTCAGAATCCCGCCTTCGAGCTGGTACACGCTGTCGTAGCCGATATTCTGCATGTGGATGGCCGCTTTTTCACAGCGGATGCCGCCAGTGCAGAAGGTGACGACGGTCTTGTCGGCCAGCGCCTCCTTGTTGGCGGCGATCACCTCGGGAAATTGCGTGAATTTGTCGATCCGGTAATCGATCGTGTTGTTGAAGGTACCCACGTCGACCTCGAAAGCGTTGCGCGTGTCGACCATCACGACCGGCTTGCCATTGTCGTCATGCCCCTGGTCGAGCCAGCGCTTGAGCGTGGCCGGCGCCACTGCGGGCGCGCGCCCCAGCTCGGGCTGGATCAGCGGCATGCGCATGGTGATGATTTCCTTCTTCAGCTTGATCAGCATGCGCTTGTGCGACTGCTCTTCGGAATAGCTTTCCTTGACCTCGATGTCGGCAAAGCGCGCGTCGCCGCGCAGCCAGGCCAGAAAGTGGTCGATCTTGTCGCGCGGACCGGACAAGAACAAGTTGATGCCTTCCGGCGTGAGCAGGATGGTGCCCTTCAAGCCCAGTTCGTGGCATAACGCCTGGTACTGCGGGCGCAATTCTTCGGTATTGTCGAACGTGACAAATTTATAGGCGGCGATATTGACGTGGGGAGTGGCAGATGACATGGCGTTTCAGTGCAAGGGGACAGCCGGTATTATAAGGCAGCGGCCGCCGCTGGCGTTGTAGATCGACTTTTGGTATTGCTCTCGTGTAACAAATTGCAACGCGGAACGGTACTGCGCGTGACAATCTGACGCAACGCGCTATGATGGAAGCAGACATTGCGTAGCAGTTACCTATTCGATAGCCGAAGATCCATGCATATGCCGAACCGTATTATTCGCCTTGCCAAGGAGCGCGCGCTGGAAAGTTTCTCGGCGCTGGCCGAACAGACCGTGGTCGAGGCAGACAGCATGACCACGCGCGCCATGAGCGGGGCCAGCGGCGTGGCTCTGGCCGACCTGGTCACCGTGCGCAATTTTTTGCGCGGGGAAGCACGCACCCTGCGCGCGCGCATGGACCGCCACTTTGCCAGCCTGCTCGAGCGCGCCATGGTCACCATGCACGCACAGCAGCAAAAGGCGGCGGCCCAGGAAATCAACTACGCGACCCTGACCCTGATCGACGACGACGTCGTCACGCGCCAGATCGAAATCGAGCGCATGGTCGGGCGCCTGCGCGAAGCCGAGCAGGTCGAGCTGGGGCGCGTCAACCTGACCATCGCGATCATGCACGACGACCGCGAGGCGCGTGAGCGCGAAAACCCTTTCAGGCCCTACCTGCTGGCGCGCGCGCTGTACGAGGCGCTGCGCGAACTGATGTGGGAAGAATCGCAGTCCAAGGTGCTCTACGATGCACTGGGCATGGCGATGGCCCACCGGCTGCCCGGTTTTTACGCCGGCATTCTGGACGTGTTCGAGGCGGGCGGCATCACCGCGCGCCTGGCCGCGCGTCCATCGGCCATGAAGCGCGGCGACAGCGAGCGCGCAGCCTGGTCGCGCGCCGCCCAGGATGTGCGCGGCGTGGCTCCCGCCGGCGTGCGCGTCACCGAGCTTAGCGACGAACAGCAGCTTGCCCATGCGCGCCTGATGGACAAGCTGCAGCGGCTTTTTGAGCTGCAGCAGATCGATGACCTGCCGCGCGCCAGCGTGCCGACCCGGCCCGACCAGCTGGCGCTGCCCGACGCGCGGGCGCAGCCGGGCGATTTGCCGCAGCGGGACCTGCCGCACCCGGACCTGCCGCAGCTGGACTTGCAGCTGGACCTGCAGCTGGACCTGCAACCGGACCTGCAACCGGACTTGCAACCAGGCCTGCAACCGGCCGATCCCGCTGCCGCGACGCGCAGGCAGGATCTGCTCGACGTCGTGTGGGACACCTTCCACAAGCCCAAGGGTACGCCAGTCCCGCGGTCGGCGCGCCCGCACGGCGAGCGCCCATTGCTGGACCAGGCGCTGTTAGGGCTGCAACAGGAAGTGGCCGCCGGCGTAGCGCCGCCCAAGCCGCTCGCACTGCGCGGGCTGCTCGACCCGGCCGATATCGATCTCGAGCAGCGCCGCATCCTCGACATCGTCGCCCTGCTGTTCGAATCGATCATCGCCGACGACCTTGTCGGCGTCCAGATGCAGCACCAGCTCGCGCGCCTGTACCTACCGTTCGTGCGCGCCGCGCTGCAGTACCCCGAGCTGCTGTATGAAGCGCAGCACCCGGTGCGGCGCCTGCTCGACCGGCTTGGATCGGTGGGGGCGGGCGTCACGCCGGCCGCGCCCTGCTTCGCCGTGCTGGAACCGGAAGTGAGCAACATCGTGGGCGCCGTGCTTGACCTGTTCGACGACGACCTGCTGCTGTTTGGCGACTCCGAAAGCGCACTTGACAGCCACGTGTCCGAGATGCTGGCCGGCTGCGACGCAGCCATGGCGCGCTGCTTTGCCGCCGTGGCCGAAGCGCAGGCCGACAGCGCGCGGCTGACCGGCGCCGGACGCGCATTGTCGGCGGCGCTGCAGCCGCTGCAGGTCGACCCGCGCTTGGCCGACTTCATCCTCGGCACCTGGGCCCGGGTGCTCAGCCACCCCGGCCGCAGCGCCGAGGAAGGCATCGCGCTGCTGCCCGAGCTGCTCTGGAGCGCGCAGGAAAAGACCACGCCGGACGACCGCGCGGCGATGATGCGCATGCTGCCCGATCTGGTCAAGCGCGTGCGTGGGGGCATGGCCTCGATCTCGCTGCCGGAGGCGCCGTCCAAGGCCGCCTTCGACCGGCTGGTGGCGGTGCACATGGACGTGTTGGGGAACAAGCAGGAGCGTGCGCGGCGGTTGATGTCGCTCGACGCCTTCCGCCAGCATTTTGCCGGCTTCGCGATCGATGCGGTGGTGCCGTCGGCCGACAGCGAGCACTGGGTCGGCAAGTTCGAGCTGGAGGCGGCGCTGGTGCGGCGTGGCGTGCAGGCCAGCGTGCATGCCAAGGCTGCGGCCAGGATGGCGCGTCCGTCGGACGCAGACTGGCTGTCGTGGGCGCGTCCCGGGACCGGGTTCGAGCTCAAGATCGACGGGCAGTACCGCACGGCGCTGTTGTGTGCGGTGTCGGCGGGCGAGGGCGCCTTTGTGTTCAGCGTGGCCGACGAGCAGCAGCAGGTCATCTTTTTGCGCGCGCCGCTGCTCGAGGCCATGGAACTGGGCAATTTGCGTCCGCTGGAGCCGGCGCCCTTGTTCGACCGGGCAGTGGAGTCCCTGATGGCGGGCGCCAAATCGTTGTCGGCATAGTCAACGCTGATCAAGTCCCGGGCGGCGCATGGCGGAATGCGCTTAGCTTTTCCGCCCTCCATAATCACTTTTGTTAATTTTGGGCGACTCATGGCGGAATGCGCTTTGCTTTTCCGCCCTACGGTTCGAGGTACACGTAGGGCGGAAAAGCGAAGCGCATTCCGCCATGAGCCGCCTGGGACACGACAAGCGTGATTTTATCGGCAAGAGTTTGGCCGCCGCCGTCATACCCCCGACCGGCCCGTGGAACAGCGGCGCCGGTTAGCCACGCCATTGCCGCAGGCGGCGCATGGTCCAAGTCGCTTTGCTTCTCCGCCCCGCCATGTACCTCGCACTGTCGGGGCTCTGCGCCTCCGACCGCTCCGGCGCGGTAAAATAGCGTCTTTGTACAGCAGGCGAATCGGAACATGAGTATGGATGTCATTGAAGTTGGCGGCGCAGCTGCCGCCGCGGCCCCCCACAAGGCCGCCGGCCCCGCATTCGTGCACCTGCGCCTGCATTCCGAGTATTCCATCGTCGACGGCCTGGTGCGCATTGACGACGTCATCGCCGCCGCCGCCAAGGACAAGCAGGCAGCGCTGGCCATCACCGATCTGTCCAACCTGTTCGGCATGGTCAAGTTCTACAAGGCCGCGCGCGGCAAGGGCGTCAAACCAGTCGTCGGCGTGGACGCCTGGATCACCAACGACGACAACCGCGACAAGCCTTCGCGCTTGCTGCTGCTGGCAAAAAACCACATGGGCTACCTGCAGCTGTGCGAACTGCTCTCGCGCGCGTGGATCGAAAACCAGCACAAGGGCCGCGCTGAAATCCGTCCCGAATGGCTGGACGCGCTGGCCACCAGCGAATCGACGCTCCACCCCGGCCAGAGCCAGGCCTGCGGCCTGATCGTGCTTTCGGGCGCGCATTTCGGCGACGTCGGCACGGCGATCGAAAACGGCAACCTGGCGCTGGCCGAGCGCTGCGCGCAGCGCTGGGCGCGCATCTTCCCGGGCCACTTCTACATCGAGATCCAGCGCGCCGGCCAGGCCAACCAGGAGGCGCAGGTGCGCCACGCGGTTGCCCTGGGCGCCAAGCTTGGCCTGCCGGTGGTGGCCACGCACCCGATCCAGTTCCTCTCGCCCGACGAATACATCGCCCACGAAGCGCGCACCTGCATCGCCGAAGGCGAAATGCTGGCCAACGCCAAGCGCGTCAAGCGCTTCAACGAGGAGATGCGCTTCAAGACGCAGGCCGAAATGGCCGAGCTGTTCGCCGACATGCCCGCCGCGCTGGCCAATTCGGTCGAAATCGCCAAGCGCTGCAACCTGGTGCTCACGCTGGGCAAACCGCAGCTGCCGAACTTCCCGACGCCGCCCGGCATGACGATCGATGAATTCCTGGTCTCCGAATCGAAGGCGGGCCTGGAACAGCGCCTGATCCACCTGTACCCGGACCCGGAAAAGCGCGAGGCGCAGCGCGAGCGCTACGAGTCGCGCCTGAAGTTCGAGACCGATACCATCTGCAACATGAAGTTCCCCGGCTACTTCCTGATCGTGGCCGAGTTCATCAAGTGGGCCAAGGAAAACGGCGTGCCGGTGGGGCCGGGCCGTGGTTCCGGTGCCGGTTCGCTGGTGGCCTATTCGCTGCTGATCACCGACCTCGATCCCTTGCAATACAACCTGCTGTTCGAGCGTTTTCTCAATCCTGAACGGGTATCGATGCCCGACTTCGACATCGACTTTTGCCAGGAAGGGCGCGACCGCGTCATCCAGCACGTCAAGGATTTGTACGGCAAGGAGGCGGTCTCGCAGATCGCCACCTTTGGCACCATGGCGGCCAAGGGCGCGATCCGCGACGTCGGCCGCGTGCTCGATTTCGGCTACAACTTCTGCGACGGCATTTCCAAGCTGATTCCGTTCAAGCCGGGCAAACCGGTGACGATTGCCGACGCCATCGAAGAAGAGCCGATGCTCAAGGAGCGGCTCGAGAACGAGGACGAAGTCAAGCAGCTGCTGGCGCTGGCCCAGCAGGTCGAAGGCATCGCCCGCAACATCGGCATGCACGCCGGGGGCGTCTTGATCGCGCCGGGCAAGCTGACCGACTTCTGCCCGCTGTACACGCAGGGCGGCGACTCGGGCGTGGTGTCGCAGTACGACAAGGACGACGTGGAAGCCGTGGGCCTGGTCAAGTTCGACTTTCTTGGTTTGACCACGCTGACCATTCTCGACCGCGCGGTGCGCTACATCAAGCAGCTCGACCCGGCGCATGCCGACTTCGCGCTGGAAAAGCTGCCGCTCAATGACAAAGCCTCGTACGACCTGCTGACCAAGGCCAAGACGGTCGCCATCTTCCAGCTCGAGTCGCGCGGCATGCAAGGCATGCTGAAAGACGCGCGGCCCGACCGTTTCGAGGACATCATTGCGCTGGTCGCCCTGTACCGCCCGGGCCCGATGGACTTGATTCCCGACTTTTGCAAGCGCAAGCACGGCGAAAAATTCGACTATCCCGATCCGCGCACCGAGTCCATTTTGTCGGAGACCTACGGCATCATGGTGTACCAGGAGCAGGTCATGCAGATGGCGCAGATCGTGGGCGGCTACTCGCTCGGCGGCGCCGACATGCTGCGCCGCGCGATGGGTAAAAAGAAGGCCGAGGAAATGGCCGAGCACCGCGAGATTTTCCGCGCGGGCGCCGCCAAGGATGGCCTGTCGGCTGCCAAGGCTGACGAAATTTTCGACTTGATGGAAAAGTTCGCGGGCTACGGCTTTAACAAGTCGCACGCCGCCGCCTACGCGCTGCTGTCGTACCATACGGCTTACCTGAAGGCGCACCACACGGCCGCCTTCATGGCCGCCAACTTGTCGCTGGCAATGGACGACACCGACAAGATCAAGATCCTGGTCGAAGATTCGCTCGAGGTCTGCAAACTCACCTTGCTGCCGCCCGACATCAACTATTCGGACTATCGCTTCGTGCCCGAAGGGCCGCCGCCGTCGGTGACCAACAAGCGCGTGACCAACATCCGCTATGGCCTGGGCGCCGTCAAGGGTTCCGGCCAGGGCGCCATCGAGGCGATCATCGCCGCGCGCCAGAACGGCGGCGTGTTCAAGGACCTGTTCGATTTTTGCAAGCGGGTCGACCGCAAGCAGATCAACCGCCGCACCATCGAGTCGCTGATCCGCGCCGGCGCCATGGATTGCTTTGGCGTGGACCGCGCCATTTTGCTGGCGTCGGTCGCCTTTGCGGTCGAAGTGGCCGACCAGGCGCTCGCTTCGATCAACCAGGTCAGCCTGTTCGGCGGCGACGACAGCGATCTGGTGGCGCCGCCCGATTATGTCAAGGCCACGCCGTTTACCGACCGCCAAAGGCTGGCCGAAGAAAAGGTAGCGCTGGGCTTTTATTTGTCGGGCCATATGTTCGACTCGTTCGCGCTCGAGGCACGGCGCTTTGCGCGCACCAAGCTGGCCGACCTGGACCCGTCGCGCGACCCGCGCATGATGTGCGGCGTGATCACCGGCGTGCGCACGCAGATGACCCAGCGCGGCAAAATCCTCATCGTTTCGCTCGACGACAAGTCGGGCGTCGTCGAAGTGACCGTCTACCCCGAGGTGTTTGACGCCAACAAGAACGTGTTCAAGGAAGATGAATTTTTGGCGGTGGTGGGCAAGGTGTCCGAAGACCGCTTTAACGGCGGCCTGCGCATCACGGCCGAAAAAGTGTATGACATGACGATGGCGCGCGTGCACTACGGGCGCCAGCTTGGCCTGATGCTGCCCGGCGCGGTGGCTTCGCACCGGATCGTCGAAGTGCTCAAGCCGCACCGCCTGGAAAGCGGCCTGCCGGTGGCGCTGCGCATCAAGCCGCAGGGCGTGGACTGCACGCTGCAGCTGGGCGAAGCGTGGCACGTGGCGCCGTCGGACGCGCTTACGGCAGCGCTTGAGCAAGTGCTCGGCGCGCGCGAAGTCCAGGTGGAGTACTAATGGCGCGCGAACCGCTTAAGCTTGAGCGCATCCTGATCTGCCGCACCGACAACATCGGCGACGTGGTGCTCACGCTGCCGCTGGCCGGCTACCTGAAGCAGCGCTTCCCGCAAGCGCAGATCGACTTTTTGGTGCGCGCCTACGCTGCGCCCGTAGTGCGCCAGTGTCGTTTTGTGAACCAGGTGCTGGCGATCGAAGAGCATGGCGACCATCGCCGCATGTTCGTCGAAGGCGAATACGACACCGTCATCTTTGCTTTTCCCAACCGGCGCCTGGCGCAGGCGGCGCGGCGCGCGCGCGTGGCGAACCGGGTCGGCACCAGCCACCGGCTGTTCCATCTGTTTAGCTGCAACCGGCTGGCGCACTTCAGCCGGGTCAAGTCGAATTTGCACGAAGCGCAGTTAAATTTCATGCTCCTCAAACCGTTGGACATGGGGCATATTCCTTCGTTGGCCGAGATCCCGGCGCTGTACGGCCTGGAGGCCCCGCGCCTGCATGACGTCGATCTACTCGCCGCCCAGGCGCCTTTTAATGTGATCCTGCATCCCAAGTCCAACGGCAACGGGCGCGAATGGCCGCTCGCGCGTTACACCGAGCTGGCGCGCTTGCTGGAGCAGGACAGGGGCGTGTGCCTGTGGGTGACCGGCAGCGCGGCCGAGGGTGAACTGATTGCACGCGGGGCACCCGAACTGCTGGCCATGCCGCACGTGCGCAACCTGTGCGGACGGTTCGATCTGGCCGGCTTGACGGCGCTGATCGGCGCGGCCGACGGCCTGGTCGCCAGCGGTACCGGACCGCTGCACATGGGCGCGGCGCTGGGGCGGCCCGTGCTGGGCCTGTTCCCCCCGATCAAACCGATTGATCCGGCGCGCTGGGGCGCGCTGGGCGCGCAGGCGCGCAACCTGTGCGCGGCCGAGCGCTGCGCCACCTGCACCGGGGTGCTGGCATGTACCTGCATGCGCGCCATTGAAGCGACGGCGGTAGCCGAAATCGTGCGAGGCTGGCGGGAACTGCCGCGACGTGGCGCCACGCCGCCTACATCATCTTGAAAAAGGTCTTGATGGCATACAGGCTGCGCCGTATTTCGTTGCGTCGTTTGTGGGCAAGAATGAGCTTTCTGTACTTGAAAAAAACACGCATGCGCGCAAAATTGTTCGCCAGCGAATAGCTTGCGTAGCTTTTTACGATCGTGGCGTACGCATGTTTTTGCTCGGTCAGGTGAGCCGGGCATTTTTCATACAGCAGTTGCATACGCTGCTGCGCCTTGAGAACGCGTTGACGAGCGTCTTCCTTCACGCGCTTGGTCTTGACGGCGTTGAACACGTTTGCGTCATGGCGGCGGTAATGGACCAGCGCCTGGTCGACATACAGCAGGGAACTGGCGAACGTGGCAACGTAGCCGAGCCAGTTGTCGTGTGACAGGACTGTGGGAAACGGCATGGCGTCCAGGGCCAACTGCTTCTTGATCAGCATGGCGTGACCCGGTGCGCAGGCGCCCACGACATACATCAGCGGGTCGTCAAAATTGATGAAATTGAATTTGTCGCACGTGGATTCGCCCGTCAGCTTGCCCTCACTGTCGATCAGCGCCGAATTGCAGTAGGCGATGGCATGTTCGCCAATTTGCCCCAGCATGGTGTCTATCTTGGATGGCATCCAGATGTCGTCCTGGTCGCACGGCGCAATGAAATCCCCGTTTGCCAGCGCGAAGCCCTTTTCGAAATTTTTCTGGTAGCCGAGATTGCGCTCGTTCCTGACCACGCTCACCCGCGCATGCGCGCTTTGGTAGCGCGTGAGGATCTCCACCGTATCGTCGGTCGAACAGTCGTCGACGGCGATGATTTCAATATTCTTGTAGGTTTGCGAGGCCAGGCTGTCGAGTTGCTCCTGCAGGAAGCGCGCGCCGTTGTAAGTGGCGATGACGATCGACACCAGTGGCTGTGAAGCGATGGAACTCATGATGTGCATTCAACGTGATATGAGACAGCGGGTGCCCATGGTACTGGACAGAAGCTGGTCGCGCAATTGCAGGCCCTTTCAGGGCCCTGGAGCGTCGGTATGGCGGCGCGCCATGCGCAGCCGGCGCCACAGCTTGAGCTTGCGGCTCGCCGTGCGCTTGAAGTTGACGACCACGCCGCCGGCCAGCGCGCTTTCGACCTGGCGAATGATTACCGCGTCGAGCGTGCGGTCGTTGGAGACCATGTCGGCGCGCCCGGCCGTGGCCACCAGCGTATCGCAGTTGCCAAACAAGCCGCCCACGAACAGGGGCTTGATCAGGGTGCGCACGCGTTTGCCGTCGGCGCGCGGCAGCCGATAGGAATTCTTGACGGCGCCGACAAAAAAGTAGGCGGCCGCGATGTCGAAATGGCGGCGCACCGAATCGGCCACGCCGCGCGCTTGCAGATGGCGCCTGGCCAGCGGCAGCGCCGCGGCGAAATCGAGGCACCAGCGTTCCGACACTGCGTTCTCGGCGGCGTGCTGGCGGTAGTCGATGACGGGGTGGGCCAGGTGCAGCAGGCTGGCGCAGTGGCCGAGCAGGCGCGGCACGGTGGCCACGTCTTCGAACAGGCGCTCGGGCGGGAACACGGGTGCGGGCAACTGGGCATATACGTCGCGCCGGAACACGTTCGACCAGATGTACATCTGGCGGTCGGCAAAAAAGGTATTCAAGATCGCTTCCGGGTCGCGCAGCAGCCTGCCCACCGGGTAGCCAAGCCTGACGCTACGCGACTTGGCCGGTTCGTCCGGGTGCCACATGCGAAAGTCGCAGGCGATGACGTCGGGGCGGTGCTCGGCGATGGCCTGGTCCATGGCGGCCAGGGAACCGGGCAGCAGCACGTCGTCGCCGTCGATAAAGGCGATGTAGTCGCCCTGGGCCACGCGCAGGCAATGGTTGCGCGCGCTGGGGATGCCTTCGTTGGGCTGGCTAAAGACATGGAAGTTCGCGCCCGGCCAGGCTTCCTGCGCCTTGAACACCAGCGCCAGGGTGTTGTCGCTCGAGCCGTCGTCAATGACGATCAGTTCGTGCGCCGCGCCCAGCTGGCCGAGGATCGAGCGCAGGCACTGCTCGATAAAACGCTGCACATTGTAGGCGGGGACAACGACGCTGATCGATACCTTCATGGGCGTCTCCCCCGGTGTGGGGCAATGCACGCCTCCACAACGGCGGCCGGGGCGTCCGGCCGGTTGTAAGGTGTCGCGACAGCTGAGATGAAGGACGCTTGCGGCATGGGTAGTGAGTTAGACCTGTAGGCACATATGGTATCAAAATTATTCGCACTGAAGCCAAATGAACAACAAGCTGGCGAATTCGCGTTCAAGGCGAGCCTGTTTCATGCCTTGATGGTCGTTGTAATGGCCGCCTTACGCCTTCAGCCCGAATGCCCGATCTGGCCGCAACTGCGCGCACTGTGCGAGAATGCTGCCTTGAATTGTTCGAGGCAATGCCAGGGAAATCGATGGAAAACAAGGACATCGTCCGGCGACTGCTGGCGATCATGAAACCATACCGCGCCCGCGCGGCGCTGTCGTTCGTGGCCATGGTGGGCACCGCGGTCACCGAGCCGGCGCTCACTTTGTCGTTCAAGCTGCTGATCGACAAGGGGTTTGAACACAAGGTGCCATTTAGCCTGTGGCTGGTGCCGCTGATCCTGCTGTCCATTTTCGTGGGCCGCGGCGTCTTCAGCTTTGCCACCGCCTACCTGAACAACTGGATCATGAGCCGCGTGCTCAACGACCTGCGGCGCATGGTCTTCGAGCGTCTGCTGCGCCTGCCCGTGGCGCGTTTCCACGACGAGTCGCCGGGCCGCATCATCAATACCGTCATCGCCGAAGTGCGCCAGGTGGTCGACATGGTCAATTCCGTGTTCATCGCCTATGTACGCGACTCGCTGATCATCGTCGGCCTGCTGGCAACGCTGCTGTGGCTGAACTGGCGCCTGACGCTGATCGCCATGGTCATCATGCCGGTGACGGCGCTGATCGTCAGCACCACCGCCAAGCGCATGCGCCGCCTGTCGCGCGACAACCAGCGCGTCACGGGCGAAATGACACAGGTAGTGGAGGAAGCGGCGCGCGGGCACCAGGTGATCCGCGTGTTTGCGGGCGAGCGCTACGAGCGCATGCGCTTCGAACAGCGCAGCGAAGCACTGCGCGGTTTCTCGCAGCGCATGACGGTTGCCAGCGCCGCCGTAATGCCCATTACCCAGACCACCACCGCCATGGCAGTGGCGCTGGTGATCGTGATTGCGATTAGCACCGGCATGAGCCAGGGCGACTTCGTCGCTTTTATTACCGCCATGCTGATGCTGCTTAACCCGCTCAAATCGCTGGTCGGCGTGAATGGGCCGCTGCAGCGCGGCATGGCGTCAGCCGAAATCGTGTTTGCGATGATCGATGCGCCCATCGAGCCCGATACCGGCACCCGGGAGCTCGGTCGCGCGCAGGGACATGTGCGCTTCGAGCAGGTGAGCTTTCGCTATCAAGACGGTGGCGTGCCCACGCTGGACGACATCTCGCTTGAAGTACTGCCAGGGCAGACCGTGGCGCTGGTCGGCACCTCGGGTGGGGGCAAGTCGACCCTGGTGAACCTGGTTACGCGGTTTTATGCGCCCGCGAGCGGGCGCATAACGATTGACGGCGTGCCCTACGACGAGCTCACGCTAGCCAGCCTGCGCGCGCAGCTGGCGATGGTCAGCCAGAACGTGGTGCTGTTTGACGACACGCTGGCCGCCAACATTGCCTACGGCGTCGAAACGGTCGACCGCGCGCGCCTGGACGCGGCCATCACGGCGGCGCACCTGGACTCGGTGGTTGCGGCGCTGCCGGACGGCGTGCAGACGCTGATCGGCGAGAACGGCAGCCGCCTGTCGGGCGGACAGCGCCAGCGCGTGGCGATTGCGCGCGCCATCTACAAGGACGCGCCGGTGCTGATTCTGGACGAAGCCACCTCCGCGCTGGACAATGAATCCGAACGCGCGGTGCAGGCCGCGCTCGACACGCTGATGGCCGGACGCACCACGCTGGTCATCGCGCACCGCCTCACCACCGTGGAGCGGGCCGACCGCATTGTCGTGATCGACCATGGACGGATCGTGGAATCGGGCCGGCACCATGAACTGCTGGCGCTAAACGGCATGTACGCCAAGCTGTACCAGCTGGACCTGACCAAAGGCGGTGCATGAGCCGCACGCTGGTCATTTCGCCGAACTGGATTGGCGACGCCGTGATGGCGCAGCCGTTGCTGCAACTGCTCAAGCAGCAGAACCCGGGCGCGGCCATCGACGTGCTGGCGCCGCCGTCAGTGGCGCCAGTCTGGCGCGCCATGAAGGAGGTTGACAGCGTGCTGGAAACGCCGTTCCGGCATGGTCCGCTGCAGCTGGGCGAGCGCTGGCAGTACGCGCGCCTGCTTAAACAACAGGGATATGCGGCGGCCTACGTGCTGCCCAATACGCTCAAGTACGCGCTCATTCCCCTGTTTGCCGGGATCGCAACCCGGGTGGGCTACAAGGGCGAAATGCGCTATGGCCTGATCAACCGCATGCACCGCGACGACGTGCCGGCGCGGCCGATGGTGCCGTTCTATGCGGCGCTGGCCGGCGCCCCGGACGCACCGCTGCGCCTCGATGTGCCCAGGCCCGCGATGCAGGTCGAGCGCGGCGCGATCGATGCCTTGTGCGCGCGCCTGGGGATCGATCGTGCGCGCGCGCTGGTGGTGTTTGCGCCGGGCGCCGAATTTGGCGCCGCCAAGCGCTGGCCTGCGCGTCATTTTGCGGCGCTGGCGCAGGCGCTCGTGGCGCAGCAGCCGGGGACGCAGGTAGCGTTGCTGGGCTCGCCCAAGGACAAGGCGGCGTGCGACGAGATCGTGGCGATCACGGGCGCGGCCGGCGTGTTCAATTTGGCCGGGGTGACTCAACTCGACGAGGCGATCGCGCTCATTGCCGGCGCGGCGGCGGTGGTGGCCAATGATTCGGGATTACTGCATATTGCGTCGGCGCTGAACCGGCCGGTGATTGGCCTGTACGGTCCGACGGACCCGGACCATGCGCCGCCGTTTTCGGATATGGCAAAGGCGATGTCGCTACGGCTCGATTGCTCGCCCTGCAAACAGCGCGAGTGTCCGCTGGGGCATCACGATTGCATGGAGAAGATGGATGCGGGGGGGGTGTGGCGGGAGCTCAAGCCGATGATGAACGTGAGTCGATGAGCAGCGTAGGTCGGATAAGCACAGCGCAATCCGACAAGCGTCGCGTTGACGCACGTCGGATTGCGCTGGCGCTTATCCGACCTACCGTCCGAACCCGAAATAACTTGCGCGCCTAGACGCTCTCGCCAAAGGCCTGTTCCGTTCCCGGAGCGGGGCAACGATGCCGGGTTACTGCGACTTCGCGAACCGGGCTGTCGCAGAACATCCTGCGCCCCAGGGGTAAACGTGTGAGTCAATGAGGAGCGTAGGTCGGATAAGCGTTAGGCCTGGGCGGCCCCCTTATCCGACATGCGTCGCGTTGACGCACGTCGGATAAGGGGGCCGCCCAGGCCTAACGCTTATCCGATCTACCGTCCGAACCCGAAATAACTTGCGCGCCTAGACGCTCTCGCCGAAGGCCTGTTCCAGCGACATGATGGTCCCTGTATCGGTGGCGTCGTAACCTGTCAGCTCATTTACCTTTGCGTGATAATCGCCCGTCTGCAGCACCGTGACCAACTGGCGTATCAGCGGGTCGGTCAGGGCGTCGATCCGGATCGCGAAAAAATAGCGTTCTCTCACCAGCGGCAAAAAGTCGAGCTTGAAGCGCTGCGCGGCGGTGCGCACGCCGAAGCCCACGTCGGCCATGCCGCTGGCGATGTAGGCGGCAACTGCCGAATGGGTAAACTCGGCGCTGTTAAAGCCGCCGATATCGTGCGGCGACACGCCAGCGTCAGCGAGCATCACCTCGAGCAGCATGCGCGTGCCCGACCCTACCTGGCGGTTCACGAAGCGCACGTCGCGCCGCGCCAGGCTGGCCAGGCCATCGATCAGCAGCGGGTTGCCGGGCGCGACAAACAGCCCTTGGTGGCGCACCGCCAGGTGAATCAGACAATGCTCCTTGGGGTCCAGCCAGCGCGTGTACCACGCCACAGCCGCCTGCTCGAACTGCCCGGTCGGCACATGAAAGCCGGCCAGGTCGCACTCGCGGCGCGACAACGCCGCCACCGCGTCGGTGCTGTTGCGGTAGCGTAGTTCGACCGGCATCTCGACCTTGTTCAGGTGGACCATCAGCGCCGCCACCGCAAAACCGTGGCTCGCATCCATGCGCACCATGCGCAGGCGCTCGGCCGCCATCTTGCCCAGTTCCGCTTCCAGTTCCGAGGCCAGGCTTTCAAGCGTGGGCGACAGGCGCGCGCTGATGCGCCGGTCGGCCCAGACCAGTTTCTGTGCCAGCGGGGTGAGGGTGGTGCCGCGTCCGCGTCCGGTTTGCAGCAGGTTGTCGCCGAACAGCGTTTCAGCCTCGCGCAGCAAGCCCCAGGCGTAGCGGTAGGACAATTTGACAGTCTTGGCGGCTTGCGCGATTGAACCGGTGTCCTGGACAGCGATAAGTAGCGATAGCAGTGCCGCCGTGTCGAGCGGGGCTGCGCCATCGAAGCTGATTTCCCAGTGCGGGCGAATGTGAACTTTGAACATAGGTTAAAAATAGCCTATTTCGATTCATCTTGCATAGTGATATTCTCCAGAAATAATAAAAGTTGTTAGAGAGATATGCTTAAAAAAGCATATTGTGACGGTAAAATAAAAAACGGAGTGAGACAATGGCATTTCTCGACATATTGGACAAAGAGCATACGATTGCCGGTCCGACGTTCAATCGGTGGCTGGTGCCCCCGGCGGCGCTGGCAATTCACCTGTGCATCGGCATGGCGTACGGCTTTTCGGTATTCTGGCTGCCGCTCTCGCGCGCGCTGGGCATCAAGGAGCCGCTGGCCTGCAAGGACATCGGCCTGATGGCTGAACTGTTCAGCAGCACCTGCGACTGGCGCATCTCGTCGCTGACGATCATGTACACGCTGTTCTTTTTGTTCCTCGGTTCCTCGGCCGCGCTGTTCGGCGGCTGGCTGGAACGCGCCGGTCCGCGCAAGGCGGGTGTGGTATCGGCCCTGTGCTGGTGCGGCGGCCTGGTGATCTCGGCCATCGGCGTCTACCACCACCAGTTGTGGATGATGTGGCTCGGTTCCGGCGTCATCGGCGGCATCGGTCTGGGCCTGGGCTACATCTCGCCGGTGTCCACGCTCATCAAGTGGTTTCCGGACAAGCGCGGCATGGCGACCGGCATGGCCATCATGGGCTTTGGCGGGGGCGCCGTGATCGGCGCGCCGATGGCCGACAAGCTGATGAAGCACTTCGCCAGCGACATGTCGGTCGGCGTCTGGCAGACCTTCCTGGTCATGGCGGCCGTGTATTTTGTCTTTATGATGTCGGGCGCGCTCGGCTACCGGGTGCCGGCGTCGGGCTGGAAGCCGGCTGGCTGGGTACCGCCGCCGGCTGCGGCCAAGGCCATGATCGCCACTCGCCATGTGCACGTCAAGCGGGTATGGGGCATTCCGCAATTCTGGCTATTATGGGCGGTGCTGTGCCTGAACGTCACGGCGGGCATTGGTATCCTGGGGATGGCCTCGCCGCTGGTGCAAGAGATTTTCGCGGGCCGGCTGATCGGCATCGATGTCGCCTTCAATGACTTGAGCGTGGCGCAAAAAGGCCAGATCGCGGCGGTCGGCGCCGGCCTGGTCGGGCTGCTGTCGCTGTTTAATATCGGCGGGCGCTTCGTGTGGGCATCGTGCTCCGACTACATCGGTCGCAAGCGGACCTACATGGTATTCCTGATCCTGGGCGCGATCCTGTATGCGTCGATCCCAAGCTTTGCACACGCCAACAACCTGTTCCTGTTTGTCGCTTCGCTGTGCATCATCCTGTCGATGTACGGCGGTGGCTTTTCGACCGTGCCGGCCTACCTGTCCGACCTGTTCGGCACGCAGATGGTGGGCGCCATTCACGGCCGCCTGCTGACCGCCTGGTCGGTGGCCGGCGTGTTCGGCCCGTTGCTGGTGAACTATATCCGCGAAAGCCAGATCGCCAGCGGTGTGCCCAAAGCACAGGCGTATGATGTGACGATGTACGTACTGACGGGGATGATCGTGCTTGGCCTGCTGTGCAACCTGATGGTTCGCCCCGTTGCCAGCAAGTACTTCATGACCGATGCCGAGCTGGCAGCCGAGAAAAAGCTGGCGCACGACCGCGATATTTCGAGCGTGGCGGGGGCCGCTGGCGCCGCGTCAGGCGTTGCCGTCAACCGCAACCTGCTGGTGACCGCGTCTGCGTGGGCGGCAGTTGGCATTCCACTGGCGATCGGCATCTGGCTGACGTTGCAAAAAGCGGCAGTGTTCTTCAAATAAAGACAGAAGCGGCGCCGCCTTCGGGTGCGCGCCGCTGTTTGAAATTGTCATGACCAGGACTTCACCATGAACCACCCCATCATTCCCATCGCCGTGCAAGGCAGCACGCGCGAGCGCAAGCGCCAGGCGCCCAAAGGCCGGCGCGTCGATCCCGAAGCGCTGCGCGAAGTGCAAGACCTGCTCGGCGCGCACTCGCGCCAGGCCGACCTGCTGATCGAGCACCTGCACAAGATACAGGATGCTTTCGGCTCCCTGTCGGCCGCGCACCTGGCGGCGCTGGCCCAGGAAATGAAGCTGGCCCAGGCCGAAGTATATGAAGTGGCGACCTTTTACCATCACTTCGACGTGGTCAAGGAAGGCGAGGCGGCGCCCGCCGCGCTGACGGTACGCGTGTGCGACGGCTTGTCGTGCGAACTGGCCGGCGCGCGCGAACTGCTTGCCAAGCTGCCCGCCATCCTGGGGCGCGAGGTGCGCGTGATCGGTGCGCCCTGCATCGGACGCTGCGAGCAGGCGCCCGCCTGCGTGGTGGGGCAAAACCCGGTGCCGCGCGCCACCTGCGAGACGGTGCAGGAGGTAGTGCAGGCCGGGCGTACGCAACACATGCCGGAAGACTACCTCGACTACGCCGCCTACCGCGCCGGCGGCGGCTACGCGGTGCTGCGCGATTGCCTGAGCGGCGCGCGCCACGTCGAGAGCGTGATTTCGACCATGGAGGGTTCAGGCCTGCGCGGCCTGGGCGGCGCCGGTTTTCCGGCCGGGCGCAAATGGCGCATCGTGCGCGCCGAACCCTCGCCGCGCCTGATGGCGATTAATATCGACGAGGGCGAGCCCGGTACCTTCAAGGACCGCTACTATCTTGAGCGCGACCCGCACCGCTTCCTGGAAGGCGCGCTGATCGCCGCCTGGGTCACCGGCATCGATACCATCTACGTCTACCTGCGCGACGAATACCACGGCTGCCGGGCGCTGCTCGAAGCTGAACTGGACAAGCTGCGGGCCGATCCTCCGATTCCGACCATGCCGCAAATTATCCTGCGGCGCGGGGCCGGCGCCTACATCTGCGGCGAAGAGTCGGCGATGATCGAATCGATCGAGGGCAAGCGTGGCATGCCGCGCCTGCGCCCGCCGTATGTGGCGCAGGTAGGCCTGTTCGGCCGGCCTACGCTGCAGCACAACTTTGAAACGCTGCACTGGGTACGCGAAATTCTCGAGCATGGCCCGCACTGGTTCGGCACCCATGGACGCCACGGCCGCAAGGGCTTGCGCTCGTTTTCGGTCTCGGGCCGGGTGCGCGAGCCCGGCGTCAAGCTGGCGCCGGCCGGCATCACGATCACGGAGCTGATCGAGGAATACTGCGGCGGCATGGCCGACGGCCACCAGTTTTATGCCTATCTGCCAGGCGGGGCGTCGGGCGGTATTTTGCCGGCGGCGATGAACGCCATTCCGCTCGACTTCGACACCTTGCAGCCGCACGGCTGCTTTATCGGCTCGGCGGCGGTGGTGGTGCTGTCGGACCAGGATACGGCGACGGCGGCGGCGCGCAATACGCTCAGGTTCTTCAAGCATGAATCGTGCGGACAGTGCACGCCTTGCCGCGTGGGTACCGCCAAGGCGCTCACGCTGATGGAGCAGCCACAATGGGACACGGTGCTGCTGGGCGAACTGTCGCAGGTGATGCGCGACGCGTCGATCTGCGGCCTCGGGCAGGCGGCGCCAAACCCGTTCGACTGCGTAATCAAATACTTTCCACATGAGCTGGTGACATCATGAACGCGATAACCAGATTGGGCCGCACTGCGCTGCAGGGCGCGGCCGTCAGTTTTGAAATGAACGGCCACCATGTCGAGGCCTTTGCCGGTGAAACCCTAATCGAAGTGGCCGCGCGCGAAGGAATCGACATTCCGCGCCTGTGCTACAAGGAAGGCATGGAAGCGGTCGGCAACTGCCGTTCGTGCATGGTGGAGATCGACGGCGAACGCGTGCTGGCGCCATCGTGCTGCCGCTACCCGGCCACGGGCATGAAGGTCACGACCGACAGTGCACGCGCCGTCGCCGCCCAAAAAATGGTGCTTGAACTGCTGTTGTCGGACATGCCGGAAACCGAATACACGCGCCACAATGAAGTGGATTTCTGGGCGCGCAAGCTGGCGCTGGGCAAACCGCGTTTCGCTGCGCGCAGCCAGCCGCGCCAGGATGCGTCGCATGCGGCGATCACGGTTAACCTGGACGCTTGCATCCAGTGTACGCGCTGCGTGCGCGCCTGCCGCGACGAGCAGGTCAATGACGTGATCGGCCTGGCGTTCCGGGGCGACCATGCGCAAATCGTGTTCGATATGGACGACCCGATGGGCAACTCCACATGCGTTGGCTGCGGCGAATGCGTGCAGGCCTGCCCGACCGGCGCCTTGATGCCGGCGCGCGAAGTGGCCTTGAGCGTGCCTGACAAAAAAGTCGACTCGGTGTGTCCGTATTGCGGTGTTGGTTGCCAGCTGACCTACAACATCAAGGACAACAAGATTTTGTTCGTGGAAGGGCGCGACGGCCCCGCCAACCATGAACGCCTGTGCGTGAAAGGGCGCTACGGTTTTGACTACGCCCACCATCCGCACCGTCTGACGGTGCCCTTGATCCGGCGCGCCGATGCGCCCAAGCGCGGCGACTTCACGATGGACCCGGACCGTGTGCTTGACGTGTTTCGCGAGGCGACGTGGGAAGAAGCGCTGGCGCTGGCCGGCGGCAAGCTGGCGTCGATTCGCGACACCTACGGCAAGCGCGCGCTGGCCGGCTTTGGTTCGGCCAAGGGTAGCAATGAAGAAGCCTACCTGTTCCAGAAGCTGGTGCGCACCGGCTTTGGCAGCAACAATGTCGACCATTGCACGCGCTTGTGCCATGCGTCGTCGGTGGCCGCGCTGCTCGAAGGAATTGGCTCGGGTGCGGTCTCCAATCCGGTGATGGATGTGACAAAGGCGGAAGTGGTCATCGTCATCGGCGCCAATCCGACGGTCAACCATCCGGTGGCCGCCACCTGGATCAAGAACGCCATCAAGAACGGGACCAAGCTGGTGGTGTGCGATCCGCGTCGCTCGGACCTGGCGCGCAGCGCGCACCGCTTCTTGCAGTTCAAGCCCGATACCGACGTGGCGCTGCTCAATGCGATGATGCATGTGATCGTCACTGAAGACCTGGTCGACAAGGACTTTATCGCCAGCCGCACGATTGGCTACGAAGAGCTTGAAAAGAACGTCGCAGGCTACAGCCCGGAACTGATGGCGCCGATCTGCGGCATCGATGCCGAGACCATACGCTACGTCGCGCGCCTGTACGCCACCTCCAAAGGGTCGATGATCCTGTGGGGGATGGGCGTTTCGCAGCACATCCACGGCACCGACAATGCGCGCTGCCTGATTGCGCTGGCCTTGATGACCGGTCAGATCGGCCGCCCCGGCACGGGTCTGCATCCGCTGCGCGGGCAAAACAACGTGCAGGGCGCGTCGGACGCGGGCTTGATCCCGATGATGTTCCCGGACTACCAGCGGGTCGACAATCCCGCCGCGCAAGCCAAGTTTGAAAAGGCCTGGGGCGTGGCGCTCGATCCGCAGCCTGGCTTGACGGTGGTTGAGATCATGCATGCGATCAAGCGCGGCGAGATCCGCGGCATGTACATCATGGGCGAAAACCCCGCCATGTCCGACCCCGACGCCAACCATGCGCGCGAGTCGCTCGCGGCGCTGGACCATCTGGTGGTGCAGGATATCTTTTTGACCGAAACGGCGTATCTTGCCGACGTGATTTTGCCGGCCAGCGCGTTCCCGGAAAAGACGGGCAGCTTCACCAATACCGACCGCCTGGTACAGATTGGCCGCCAGGCAATCGACCCGCCGGGACAGGCGAAGCAGGACTTGTGGATCATCCAGCAATTGGCCGGCAAGCTTGGCCTGGACTGGAACTACACCCACGTCTCGCAAGTGTTCGACGAGATGCGGCGCACGATGCCGAGCATTGGCGGCATCACGTGGGAGCGGCTTGAGCGCGAGAATTCGGTCACCTATCCATGCGCCGCAGAGGGCGATCCGGGTGAGCCGGTCGTGTTCACCGACGTGTTTCCGCGCGAAGGCGGCCGTGCGCGCTTTGTTCCGGCCGATATCATCCCGGCCGACGAACGGCCGGACGCCGAGTACCCGATGGTGTTGATCACCGGGCGCCAGCTCGAGCACTGGCATACCGGCAGCATGACGCGCCGCACGGCGGTGCTGGACGCGATCGAACCGGATCCCGTCGCGCTGGTGCACCCGCTCGACCTGGCGGCCATGAACGGCAAGCCGGGCGACGTGATCACGATCACCTCGCGCCGCGGGCAAGTTGTGCTGTATGCGCGGGCCGACGACAGCTCGCCGCGCGGTGCACTGTTTGTCCCGTTCTGCTATTACGAAGCGGCGATCAACCGGCTGACCAATGCGGCGCTCGATCCGTTCGGGAAAATCCCCGAATTCAAGTACTGCGCGGTGCGGGTGGCGCTCGGGGGCGAGGTGGAGCAGCAGGGCAGCTACGGCGGCGGGCAAGTCCTCGACGGCTTGCGCCTGCGGTGAACATGGCAGCGCACCCCGGCCGCTACCAGCCGCTCCTGTCCGACGCTAGGGCCGACCTGACGCATGAAGTCGAGGTTGTGGATGAACGCGGCCGCGTTTCGACGATCGCCATTCCGGCGGAGCGGGCGCTGACGGTGTACGTGGACAAGCGCGAACTGGTGACCTTGATGACGCTGGGTGGCGCGCCCGAGGCGCTCACGCTTGGCTATCTGCGCAACCAGCGGCTGGTCAAGTCGATGCAAGACATCGTCTCGGTACAGGTCGACTGGTCGGTCGATGCGGTGGCGGTCGTCACGCGCAGCGGCATTGCCAACGTCGAGGAGCGCACTTCCAAAAAAGTCGTGACGACCGGCTGCGGGCAGGGTTCGGTGTTCGGCGGCCTGATGGATGAAGTCGACCTGATCGCGCTGCCGCTGGACGCACGGCTGCGCCAGTCGGTGGTGTACCGGATCGTGGAGACGATCCGCACCCAGCAGTCGATCTACAAGCAGGCCGGTTCAGTGCATGGCTGCGCGCTGTTTTCCAGCAGCGGCGAGCTGCTGTATTTTGTCGAAGATGTGGGCCGCCACAATGCAGTCGATGCAATCGCCGGCAAAATGTGGCTCGATGATGTGGACGGCGGCGACAAGGTGTTCTACACCACCGGCAGGCTCACGTCCGAGATGGTCATCAAAGGCGCGCAGATGGGCATTCCATTTTTGCTGTCGCGCTCCGGGACTACGCAGATGGGGCATATGGTGGCGGGCAAGGTCGGCATGTCGCTGCTGGCGCGCTGCACCGGCAAGCACTTTTTGCTGCTGAACGGGCGCGAGCGGCTGGAATTCGAACCGGGCCTGCTCGACCCTCAGTTAAAGCCGCTCTGATGTTGGCCGCAACCGGCAGCGCTTTTGATCTGCTGCTGTCGGGCGACGCGCAGCTGTGGCGTATCATCTGGATCTCTGTCAAGACCAGCTTTACTGCGCTGCTGCTCGCGGCGCCGCTGGCGGTCGGCATCGGTTATGCGATTGCGAGCTTTCGCTTTCCCGGCCGGCGCCTGGTGATCTGGCTGGTGCAGGCGGCGCTGTCGCTGCCAACGGTGCTGGTCGGGCTGCTGCTGTATCTGCTGCTCTCGCGCCATGGGCCGCTCGGTTCACTGCAGCTGCTGTTTACGCAGGGCGGCGTGGTGCTGGGTCAGGTGGCTATTGCCCTGCCGGTGCTGGTGGCGTTCACGCTGGCGGCGGTGCAGGCGGCCGACCCGCGCTATGCGCAGACGGCCATTGCGCATGGTGCGTCGCGCTGGCGCACCATGCTGACCGTGCTGCACGAGGTTCGCTTTGGCGTGATGGCGGCGGTGATCAGCGGATTTGGGCGTGTGATTTCAGAGGTGGGATGCGCGCTGATGGTCGGCGGCAATATCGCGGGCGAGACGCGCACGATCACGACGGCCATTGCCCTGGAAACGAGCAAGGGCGAGTTTGCGCAGGGGATCGCGCTCGGGATGGTGTTGATCGCGCTGGCGCTGTTGATGAACGGCGCGCTCATGGTCCTGCAGGGTGACGCGCATGCGGTGCGGGGGCGCGCATGAGCGCCTTGCTGACGGTGGAGCGCTTGCGCAAGTTGCATGGGGCGCGGCTGCTGTTTGATATCGATGCGCTGGCGCTGGAGGAAGGTAGCGCGTATGTGCTCACCGGCGTCAATGGCGCCGGCAAGAGTACCTTGCTGCGCGTGCTGGCGGGGCTGGAAGATGCCCAGGCGCAGGGTGTGGCGTGGTGTGGAAAGAGCGTGGTGCTGGCGCCGTATCCGCGCGCGCTGCGCGCCGCTGTCGTGTACGTGCATCAGCATCCGATCATGTTTTCAACGAGCGTGGCGCATAACGTCGGCTACGGGCTCATAGCGCGCGGAGTGGCAAAGGCGGAAGTGGCACGCAAGGTGAGCGAGGCGATGGATTGGGCGGGAGTTGGGCATTTGCGCGGCAGCGATCCGGCGACGTTGTCCGGTGGCGAGGTGCAGCGCGTGGCGCTGGCGCGCGCCAGGGTGCTGGAGGCGAAGTTGCTGCTGCTTGATGAACCGACGGCCAATCTGGACGGCGCGGCGCGCGAGCAGGTGATTGCGCTCATTCCGGCGCTGATTGCGCAGGGCAGTACGGTGGTGATGGCGTGCCATGACCGGGATTTGATTGGGTTGCCGGGCGTGCAGCGCTTGAAGCTGCGCGACGGAAAACTGGAGTATAAACAATGAGTGCCATCGGGAGTGCCATCGTGCGAGATCGAAAAGTGGACCGTAGGGCGGAAAAGCGGATCGCATTCCGCGTCGCATGCTCAGCATGGCGGAATGCGCTGCGCTTTTCCTCCCTACGGTTGGCGACGGTTGCCGCGCTGGGTTTGGGCGCAACTGCGCATGCCGAGCAAATCATCCGCCTCTCGACCACCACCAGCACCGAGAACTCGGGCCTGCTCGCCTACCTGCTGCCCGCTTTCGAGGTCAAAACCGGCGCCAAGGTCCATGTGATCGCCGTGGGCAGCGGCAAGGCGCTGGAACTGGCCAAGAATGGCGACGTCGACGTCACCCTGGTGCACGCCCGCGCAGCCGAAGATGCCTTCGTCGCGGCAGGCTATGGCGTGGGCCGGCGCGACGTGATGTACAACGACTTTATCGTCGCCTGCCAGGCGAGCGACCCGGCCCGCATCAAGGGTGGCAAGGATGTGATCGCGGCCTTTCGAAGAATCGCTGCCGCCAACGTCAAGTTCATTTCGCGCGGCGACAATTCCGGTACCGACGTCATGGAAAAAAGCTACTGGAAGCTGGCCGGCGCCATGCCGCCGGCGTCGCGCTACCTGTCAGCCGGCCTTGGCATGGGCGAGGTGCTGAACATGGCCGCCGAACTGCAAGCCTGCACCCTGGCCGACCGCGCTACCTACGCCACCTACCAGGCCAGGACCGGCCTGGCCGTAATGGTGCAGGGCGACCCGCGGATGTTCAACCCCTACGGCATCATTGCCGTCAATCCCGCACGCCACCCCGGCATCAACGACAAAGGCGCACGCGCGCTGATCGACTGGATCACGTCGCCGGAAGGGCAGGGCAAAATCGCGTCATTCCGGGTCGGCGGCCAGCAGTTGTTCGTCCCCAGCGCCTCAGTGCCCTGACGCACCGGAGGCCCCGATGCCCGTTTCCGAGCGCACTTTCTGGGCCGGGTAGCCGGCCCGGTCCAGCCGCGCGCGCTCGCTGGTGTCGGTGACTGAAAACAACCAGATGCCCAAGAAGCCCGCCGTCATGGAAAACAGCGCCGGTGAGGTGTAGGGGAATATCGCGGCCGGGTGGCCAAGTACGTCGACCCACACTGACTTGGACAGCACCGTCAGCACGAAGGCGCTGATCAGCCCCAGAAAGCCGCCGATGCAGGCGCCGCGCGTGGTGCAGTTGCGCCACAGTACCGCCATGAACAGCACCGGGAAGTTGGCCGAGGCGGCGATGGCAAAGGCCAGCGACACCATGAAGGCAATGTTCTGCTTCTCAAACACAATGCCCAGCACCACGGCCACGATGCCGAGCCCGACGGTGGTGATGCGCGACACCTTCAGCTCGTTCTCGCTGGTGGCCTTGCCATGCTTGAAAACCGTTGCGTACAAATCGTGCGAGACGGCCGACGCGCCCGACAGCGTCAGCCCCGCCACCACGGCCAGAATGGTGGCAAAGGCGACCGCGGACATGAACCCGAGGAAGACATTGCCGCCGACGGCATTGGCAAGGTGAATCGCCGCCATGTTATTGCCACCTAACATTTTCCCGGTCGCGTCGACAAAGGCGGGGTTGGTGCTGACCAGCACGATCGCGCCGAAGCCAATAATGAACGTGAGCACGTAGAAATACGCGATCCAGGTCGTTGCCCAAAATACCGACTTGCGCGCTTCCTTGGCGTTGGGCACGGTGAAAAATCGCATCAGGATGTGGGGCAAGCCAGCGGTGCCGAACATGAGCGCCATGCCGAACGAAATGGCCGAAATGGGATCGGTGATGAACGTGCCCGGCCCCATGATGGCTTGCTTTTTCGGATGCACGGCCACGGCCTGGGCAAAGAGCGCCTCCGGGCTGAAGTTAAATTGCATCAGCACCACAAAGGCCATGAAGCTGGCGCCCGACAGCAGCATGCCGGCCTTGATGATCTGGACCCAGGTGGTGGCGGTCATGCCGCCAAAGAGCACGTACACCATCATCAAGCTACCGACGATGACGACCGCGATCCAGTAGTCAAGCCCGAACAGCAGCTTGATGAGCTGGCCGGCGCCCACCATTTGCGCGATCAGGTAAAACGCCACCACCACCAGCGTGCCCGAGGCGGCAAACGTGCGGATGGGCGCTTGCCCGAAACGGTAGGCGGCAACGTCGGCAAAGGTGAAGCGGCCCAGGTTGCGCAAGCGTTCGGCCATGAGGAAAGTGATCACGGGCCAGCCGACCAAAAAACCGATGGAGTAGATCAGGCCGTCGTAACCGTTCAGGAAGACCGCCGCCGATATGCCCAGAAAGGAGGCGGCCGACATATAGTCGCCGGCAATGGCCAGGCCATTCTGGAAGCCGGTAATGCCCCCGCCCGCCGTGTAAAAGTCCGATGCCGAATTAGTGCGCTTGGCCGCCCACTTGGTGATAAACAGCGTGGCGAGCACGAACGCGCCGAACATGCCGATGGCAACCCAGTTGCGCGCCTGCTTTTCGGTCTCGCCGATGACGTCGGCGCCGAACGCCGCGCTGGCGACGGCGAGCAATGCGGCGCCGACAGCGGCTGCTGCCAACAGTGGGCGGCGCATCAGAGGACCTCCCGATGGATGGCCGCGGTCAAATCGTCATAGCGCTTGTTGGCATGGCGCACATAAATGCCGGTGATGAGGACGGTGAACAAAATGACAAACAGGCCGACCGGGATGCCGGTCGTGGTGACGCCGTCGCCGAGACGGATGCTGAGCGCTTCCTTGTCAAAGGCGATCAGCAGGATGAAGCCGTAATACACCACCAGCATCGCGAACGCCAGCAGCCAGCCGAGCCTGGTTCTATCCTTAACCAGCTGAATGTAATGCGGGTTCGTTTCAATCCTGTGCACAATGTCCTGGTCCATGGCAGCTCCCGAAGTCACGGCGCGCGTCGCACACCTTGCCAATTCGACCGTCCACGCGCGCGGTCAGTTCCGTATCCCGGCGTCTGGTGCCATACTATCGCCAGCGTGGTTTAAGAAATCTCAACGAATGGAGGCGGCATGAAGGTATTAATTTTTGGCGCTACCGGCATGGTGGGTCAGGGCGTGCTGCGCGAGGCGCTCGCCGCGCCGGACGTTGAACTAGTGCAGACGATCGGGCGCGCGCCGACCGCGCAACAGCACCCGAAACTGCGCGAGGTGGTGCATGCCGACATGTGGCATTACGAGGGCATCGAGGCGGAGCTGGGCGACTTTGACGCCTGCTTCTTTTGCATCGGCGTCACCTCGTCGGGCATGGCTGAAAAGACCTACGCGCACCTGACATATGACATGACGCTGGCCGCCGCCGAGGTACTGGCCAGGGTCAATCCGCGCATGGCGTTCGTGTATGTGTCGGGCGCAGGGGCCGACAGTAGCGAGACCAGCAAGATCATGTGGGAGCGGGTGCGCGGCAAGACCGAGAACGCCTTGCTCAAGCTGCCGTTCCGGGCGGTCTATATTTTCCGGCCCGGCATGATCCAGCCGCTCGACGGCATCAAGTCCAAGACGGCCGCGTACCGGATTTTCTACACGCTGACCAAGCCCTTGCTGCCGCTGCTGCGCTCGGCAATGCCCCGCTACGTGCTGAGCACGCGGCAAGTGGGGCAGGCGATGCTGGCCGTGGTGCGCAGCGGCGCGCAAAAGCGCGTGCTTGAAAGCGCCGACATCAGCGTGCTCGGCAAAGCGTGAAGGCATGGCGCGCCGCTATCACCACAATGTGTATGTGATCGAGCTGGCGTATGACGTGATTTACGAGGCGCGCTTTAAAAAATCGAATCCCGATTATGAGCGCGGCAAGCCTTGCGTGTACGTGGGAATGACGGGCCTGAGTCCCGACCTGCGCTTTGACAAGCACAAGGCGGGGATTCAGGCAAACAAGTTTGTTCAGGAGTATGGCTTGCGGCTGATGCCGGAACTGTACGCCATCTATAACCCGATGCCCTACCGCGGCGCGGCCGAGATGGAGGTGGAGCTGGCCATCGCGCTGCGCGAGGCCGGCTACGGGGTGTGGCAGGCGTGACAGGCCACACTCTCGATCAAGGGTTTTTCACCATGTCCAGCGCGTCGAACGCGTAACCTGGACTGAGGTAGCCGGTGCCGCCGGAACCGCTGATGACTGACAGGTACAGGGTATTGTCGCCGACCACGAGCGCGCTGGCTGGCACGCTGAAGCTGTAGCGCGTATTGTTGCCCCGGTAAGTGCCCACCGTGAGCGTGCGGCTGGTGGGCTGGGTGGATGCGCTCTGGTTTGCCGCGTACCAGTTGTTCACCTGCACTTTGGGCCGCCCGCCGCCGAATGCGGTTGTGATGCCGATCCGAATGGTGGACGGCGCAATGTCCGCCTGCGTCAGCCGGAATTTGACGACCAGACTGCCGTTGACGTCTTTCCATTGATAGGCGGGAAAGCCGGTAGCCGGGCTGGACGTACCGATGACAAAGGGCGCCGTGGTCCATGCACTGATGCGAACGTCCGACGGGTGCATGCTGGTGACCTTGCTGCCGTTGAGTAATTCGGCAGGCGAGCCATCCCACGCGCCGATGCGCCACACCGGCGCCGTGCTTGCCGGGTCGCCACTGACGGCAATTGCCGCCATGGCGCTGGTCTTGCCGGCGGTAACGACCACGCTGCGCGTGTCAACCGCCAGTTCATTCTTGTACAGCTTGGCCGTGTAGGTACCGGGCAGCATGCCGCTGCTGTCGAACTCGCCGTCGGCGCGCACCGTGCTCCAGTACTGGGCGGTGGTGTTGGAAAAGCCGATCGTATAGTCGACGCCGCTCACGCGACCGCTGGCCACCGATCCGGTCACCCGGCCGCGCGCCGATGGCGCCGTGTAGCCGGTCAGTCCCATGTCGGCGAACCAGCTGGTGTCGAGCGCCGCCGGCGCGCCGCCGCCGTTAAATACCAGCGTATAGGCGTTCAGGATATTGGTGCGGTAGGCCTCGGTTTGCGCTTCGCCGTAGTTGATGATGTAGGTCAGTTCCTGGTTGGTGCTGGTCACTTGATTGAGCAGGCTGCGGTAGAACGGTCCGCCGGAATTGCCTTCGTTGTTATCGCGTACCATCCACATGCCCACGCCAGTGCCGGTGGCGCCGAAGTAGCGCCAATCCTTCAGGCGCATGTTGGCGTAGTGTTTGGAACGGGTTTCGCCGTTGGCCTGGGCGAAGATGTCGCCCGATTCGATGGTCTTGACCGTTGCGCGCAAGTCGCCTGCGGTGTTCCCGTTCGGCAGCACCGCAACCGGAATGCGCACGATGAAGCGCGCCAGGTTCAGCGTATCTGGCTCCACGTCGAAGATGGTGGCCATGTAGATGTCCGCGTCGCCGCGCCTGGCCAGGTAGTAGTGGGTCAGGCCGGCGCTTTTGACGGTCACCTTGATATGGTCGGCATCCACGTTGGCGGCGCTCACGCTGACCGCGCTGATGCCCTTGTACAAAAAGTCGAAACCGGAATTGAGCTGGCTTCCGCGCGAAGCGTCCTGGTATTGCACACCCTTGTAGACCATCGAGGCGATGTCGCCCGCCGACTGGGTGCTGGCGCCCGTATCGTTGCGCCGGATCTTGAATACGAGTCCGGCGCCGGTATCGATGGTGTAGAAATTGATGTCTTGCGACAGGCCGAATGAGCTTGATGCGGTGGGGGCCGCTGGCGCTGGCGCTGGGACCGGTACCGGTACCGGTGCCGGTGCCGGTGCTGGGGCTGGCGCTGGCGAAGGTGCGGGAACCGGCGCAGGGGCCGGCGCAGGCGCCGGCGCAGGCAGAATCACAGGCGCCGGCACCGGCGCGGGTGCTGGCTTGAGCACAATGACAGGTGCAGGTGCAGGTGCAGGTGCAGGTGTCGGCACAGGCGCAGAAGCAGGCGCAGGCGCCGGTGTAGGTACCGGCGCGGGCAGGATCACAGGCAGCGGTACTGGCGCAGGGGGCAGTGGCGGCGTTGGCAATGGCATCGGTGCAGGCGCCGTGGCCGGAACAGGTGTTGGCACAGATGTTGGCACTGGCGCTGGCGTGGCCATTGGCGAAGGTTCCGGCGCGGGCGCGGGCATGGGCTCGGGAGCTGGCGCCGGTGCCGATACCGAGGCCGGTACAGGCGCAGATTCCGTTACAAGGGCCGGCGGCAAAACCGGCGCGGGCGCCGCCAAGGAGGACTTGCTCGCTGACGAACCGCCGCCACAGGCGGTCAGGATTGCTAGCGCCAGTGATCCCATAACGCGCTTGTTGATTGTGCGGATATCCACGTGTTTTTCCCGGTCGGCTGTGCACCGAATGACTGTCAAACCGGGGAGTATTCAGAAGGACTGCGCCTGGGTCAACCCAGGTTGTGGTAAAAATAAACGAATAGGGGCAAAATTAAAAATTTCATGGATGATGCTAAAAACGTCATGCCGCCGGGCCGATATGGGAGGCTAAAATATAGCAGGCATGACCATCACTCATGACGGTCATGCTGTAGCAGGGCAGCGTGAAAGGCTTCAACGGCAGCGATGGCGCAGCGGCGAGTGAAGGGCAATCAGCGCGTACTCTGCAACAAGAAACTCTCCTGTCTGCAGCTATTGTACGAGCGCTTGATCTCGCCGTTGCTGCAGGTACGCGCAGCACCTTCGCGGGTAAAGCAGGCGTGCACTTCGCGCAAAAAGCGCCCGCCGTCGCCGCAAAACGGCAGCACGCTGTCGACCGGCATGCCGGGATTGGCAGCGCGGAACAGCTGCACGAATTCGTCCGGGGTCGCGCGCACGGGCGCAGCCGGCTGCTGGTACGGCTTGGGAATGGCCAGCTTGTCTTTCAGACTGGACGACAGCTTGAAATACGCGGCCGGGTCAAGTCCCGAGCATGTTCCATGTTCGTCCCACTCGTGGCCGATCAGCTTGGGCGAAGGATAAATGGCCGCGTAGCTTTCGCGCACCGCAGTCGGCAGCTTTTCAATCGAACACTTTTGCGGATAGCCTTTTTCGAACTGGGGCCACAAGCCATGCAGCACAAAGCCCAGGCCGCGCCCGCACTGGCCGGGATCCTTGTGCGTGGCGCAAAATGAGGGCGACCAACTCAGGGCCACCGCGTAGTAATCGAACTGGCCTGGCGCGGCGGCGCGCTGCGGTTTGGCCTGGGCGAAGGCGGCGGCAGTGCACAAGGCGGTAATCAACAGCAGCTGGCGGGAAGTAGTCATATTGTTTTTTTCATTGTTAGTAATGTGATCGTCAAAGTTGCGGTGCAATCATGAGAGCAAGTTGCCTGTTACTACGTCTACATGTGAATGTGTAACCAAGGCCACCTAACTTGCCCGTGCCTGTCAGTGCGCATCGTAACGATGGCGCTTGAAAGTACGCCGTCGATGCCGTCGATCAGAAGCTGTTCCCGCTCTACGAATTTTTTGCGCATCGCCGCGTCGGGTTCCCACAGGACAGCTTCCTTGCACTCCATAAGCGCCGCGCGCTCCGCCAACACCCTTGGATGATTGAACAGCCAGCGGGTAAACGCAATGCTGTCGGGCTGGTTATGCCAGTACATGCCATACATCCGAACGTAGTCGGTTGCGGTCTCGGGTTCAGCCATGCTGGTCCCGTGCCAGATCGCGAGCGGCGCCGGATTTGGATTCCCGGCAAGGATTTCAGCGATGTAGGGGTTTGCGGCAAAGCCGCGCCGCAAGGCTGTGGCGGCAGCTATCCAGTCATTGCGCTGCATTTGGCACAGGGCCAATTCATAGTAGTACGGTGGGTAACTCGGTGCCTCTGCCTCCAATACAAATCGGGCGTGGTCGAGATCACCGGCTCGCAAAGCCTCGGAACCGAGCAAAAAGCGCACGCCCTGGTTGTCGCCCGGATTGCGAGCCAACATGAGTTCGATGATGATTACGGCGTCCTTGTGCCGGCGCAGGCGCATGTACGATAGCAGCGCGATGTGCATGGCGCGCAGGTAAGGCCGGTTGTCGAGGTGCCCCCATTCGATGCGACCTGTGAAGCCTTCGGGAATATGACGATTCGCTACGCTCAGACCCAGCAAGGCAGCGTCGAGCGCTTTCTTGGGCTTGCCTTGGCGGTGCCAGTGGGAGGCGATGTGGGCGTGCACGTCGACCAAATCCGGCGCCTCGGCAAGCAGCCGACTGAGAGAGGCAAGATATCGCGCATCGTTGAGTTCACCCGAATCGTGCGCGTCGAGCAGCCCGTCAAATTCGGCCAGAAGGCCGTCGTAACAGTCGTCCGGGTAAGTGAAGGCGCCAGACTCGGCATCGAAGGTTTCGAACTGTAATGGCATAGGTGGCTAAGCGTGGATTGTGGGCGGCGACGACGAATTTCCCAGCGCGACATGGGAGTGACGCCAAAAATGCATTCAACACTTCCGGGTTTTTCTACATCAAAATCACGTCGTACTGCTCCTGGTGATAAGTCGACTCCACCTGCAGCGAAATGCGCTTGCCGATGAAGTCCCCCAGCATCGCCAGGTGCTGCGACTCCTCTTCCAAAAACAAGTCCACCACTTCCTGCGACGCCAGAATCCTGAACTCGCGCGGGTTGAACTGCTTCGCTTCGCGCATCAGCTCGCGCAAGATCTCGTAGCAGATGGTGCGGCTGGTCTTGACCTGGCCCTTGCCCGCGCACGCAGGACAAGGCTCGCACAAGATATGCGCGAGCGACTCGCGCGTGCGCTTGCGCGTCATTTCCACCAGTCCCAGCGCCGAAAAGCCCGACACCGACACCTTGGTGCGGTCGCGCGACAAGGTTTTTTTCAATTCCTGCAGCACCGCATGGCGATGCTCGTTATTGTCCATGTCGATGAAGTCGAGGATGATGATGCCGCCCAGGTTACGCAGGCGCAGCTGGCGCGCGATCGCATGCGCCGCTTCCAGGTTGGTCTTGAAAATGGTGTCGGCAAAATTGCGCCCGCCGACAAAGCCGCCCGTGTTGACGTCGATCGTCGTCATTGCCTCGGTCTGGTCGACGATCAGGTAGCCGCCGGATTTCAGGTCCACGCGACGCCCGAGCGCGCGCAGGATTTCTTCCTCCACGCCATACAGGTCGAACAGCGGCCGCTCGCCGGTGTAGTGCTGCAGCCGCGTCAGTTCGCTCGGCGTGTAGGCCTGCGCGAACTCGACCAGCTTCTGGTGGTTCTCACGCGAGTCGACCTGGATGCTGGCCGTCTCGTCATGCACAAAGTCGCGCAGCACGCGCTGGGCCAGGTTCAGGTCCTGGTACAGCAGGCTGGTGGCAGGGCGCGTGCGCGCACCGTTGACGATCGCGCTCCAGGTCTTGCGCAGGTAGTCGACGTCGGCCGCCAGGTCGGTGTCGGAGGCTTCCTCGGCCATCGTGCGCACGATGTAGCCGCCTTTTTCTTCGGGCGGCAGCAAGCCCTGGAGCCGGTTGCGCAGCAGTTCGCGTTCCGACTCCTTTTCGATTTTTTGCGAGATGCCGATGTGCCGGTCCTGCGGCAAATACACCAGCATGCGCCCCGCGATCGAGATTTGCGTCGACAGGCGCGCGCCCTTGGTTCCGATCGGGTCCTTGATCACCTGGACGGTGAGCACCTGGCCGTCGAACAGCACCTTTTCGATTGGCGTGGGCGGCAGGTTGGGCGTCTCGTGGCTGCGCGCTTCCCAGATGTCGGCCACGTGCAGGAACGCGGCGCGTTCCAGGCCAATGTCGATGAAGGCCGACTGCATCCCCGGCAGCACCCGCACCACCTTGCCGGAATAGACATTGCCGGCCAGGCCGCGCGTCAGCGTGCGCTCGATGTGGAGTTCTTGCACGGCCCCTTGCAAGATGAGCGCCACGCGCGTCTCTTGCGGGGTGATGTTGATGAGGATGTCTTCGTTCATGGTCCGCCGCAGCCAAATGTGCAAGCCATGATCATACACGGCCACGGGCGTAGCCGGGGCAGGGCTTATGCCAGGGGAATGCCGGCCTTGCGCAGCAAGGTCGCCGTTTCATACAGGGGCAAACCCATGATGCCGGAGTGGCTGCCGTCGATATGCTCGACGAACAGCGCGGCCAGGCCCTGGATGCCGTAGCCGCCCGCCTTGTCATACGGTTCCTGGGTGGCGCAATAGGCCCTGATGGACGCGGCCGAGAGCGTGGCAAAGCGCACCTGCGACACCTGCGTGAGCTGTTCGACCAGGCTTTGGTGATGCACCGCGATCGAGGTCAGTACCTGGTGGGTGCGCCCGGAGAGGCGCGCGAGCATGGCTTCGGCTTCGGCCTTGCCGGCCGGTTTGCCGAGGATTTCGCCGTCCAGCGTGACGGTGGTGTCGGCCGCCAGCACGGGCCGGATCGTCAGGCGCCGGGTCTGCACCATGGTCCAGGCAAAGGCCGCCTTTTCGCGCGAAACGCGCGCCACATAGTCGATCGGTTCTTCGCCTGGCAACACCAGTTCGGTGACATCCGGTCCGCGCGGGGTGTCGTTGCGCAGCATGAGCAGCTCGAATTCGACGCCGATCTGGCGCAGCAGTTCGCGCCGCCGCGGGCTCTTGGAGGCAAGGTAAATTTTCTTCTCGATCGGTTTCATCGATTTCGCTTTTCAGACCCGATGGTAGGGGTGATTTTGCGTGATTGACCACGCCCTGTACAACTGCTCTGCAAGCATAACACGCACCATGCCGTGGGGGAGCGTCATAGAACTGATGCGAATAAGCCCCTCGGCGCGCGCCTTCAGTTCGGGATCGAGGCCGTCGGCCCCGCCGATCAGGAACGCGGTGTCGCGTCCTTCTTGTTGCCAATTAAGTAATTGCTGGGACAGCCCCACACTGGTGAGGTCTTTTCCGCGCTCATCGAGGGCGATGATGCGCACGTTCTTGGGCAGCGCGGCCTCGATGCGCTCGCGTTCGAGCGCCATCGCGGTGGCCGCCGTCTTGCTGCCGGAACGCTCGACCGGCTTGATTTCCTTGAGCACGATGCGCAGCTCGGGCGGCATGCGCTTCGTGTACTCGACAAAGCCGGTTTCGATCCAGGCCGGCATCTTGTGGCCGACCGCAGCAATGATCAGCTGCACCGGCGCTTACTCCGCGACTTTTTTAGCCACGCGCTTGATAACCTTTTTTTCAGGCACAGCGTCAGCCGGGGCCTTGGCAGCTTTTACGCGCGGTGTAGGCACGCGTTTTGGCGGCAGGTCCTTGAGCGCCTTGACGGCGGCAGCTTCCGACTTGGTCGGCGCGATCTTGACGACCTTGCCAACCGGCGTGGCCGCTTTTTTGGCGGCTGCCCGCTTTGGCTTGGCCAGGGCCGTGACGTCGGCCTTTTTGACCGGCGTCTTGCGTTCGCGCACAGGCTTGACTTCAGGTGCTTCCTGGGTCGAGGCGAGGTGCTTGGACTTCGGCTTGGCGATGGCGATTTCGGTCGCCTCCGCGGTGCCCTTGCGCTTGGCGGCGCCCAGCTTGACCGGCTTGTCGCCCCAGATTTCCTCGAGACGGTAGTACTGGCGAATGGCCGGCTGCATGATGTGGACGATCATGTCGCCCAGGTCGACCAGCACCCATTCGCCCGTGTCTTCGCCCTCGACGCCGATGACGTCGCCGCCGGCATCCTTGACCTTGTCGCGCACTGAAGCTGCCAGCGCCTTGGTCTGGCGATTCGACGTGCCCGAGACCACCGCGATGCGGTCGAACAGGCTGGTCAGGTGCACGGTATCGAATACCTGGATGTCCTGGCCTTTGATGTCCTCGAGCGCGTCGACGACGAGGGTTTGCAGTTTTTTAATATCCATTAGATTTTGTATAAATTATGTTGTTGAATATAGTCTAGCACTACCGGGGAGATAAGCGAGTTTGCCTGTTCTCCGCGTTGTAACGCCGCACGGACCTGGGTAGATGAGATGTCCACGGCCAGGTTTTCCGCCAGCAGCGCGTGGCCAGACGGGGTATTGCGAAGCTGCGCCAGGCTGCCCTGGCGCTGATCAATTTCTTCGGCCACCGCTTCGGGAAGCGCCGCCTCGGCCAGCGAATAGCCCGGGCGCGCAGCCACGCCGATATGGGCCAAATCAAACAGGGCGCGCCAGTCGCGCCAGGTATCAAGATGCTGCAGCTGGTCCGCGCCCATCAGGAACACGAGCGAGGCGTCGGGTCCCAGCTCTGCGCGCACATTGCGCAAGGTGTCGATGGTGTAGGTCGCGCTGCTGCGTTCAATCTCTTGCCGGTCGACGGTGATGGCCGGCGTCGCTTGCGCGAACGCCAGTTCGACCATCCGGACGCGGTCTTGGGCAGGGGCGCGCAGGGCGCTCTTCTGCCACGGGTTCCCGGCCGGGATGATGCGCAGCTGGTCGCTCTGGAGCAGGTTTGCAAACAGGGCGCCGAGCGCCACATGGCCGTTATGAACCGGGTCGAAACTGCCTCCCAGCAGCGCGACGCAAAACGTCACGTCTGCAGCCAGTCGCGATGGACCAGGAAGTCGGTGTACAGCGCGTGCTCGGCGCTGCCTGCTTCCGGCTGCCAGTCGTAGCGCCATTTGACGACGGGCGGCATCGACATCAGGATCGCTTCGGTGCGGCCGCCCGACTGCAGGCCGAACAAGGTGCCGCGGTCGAACACCAGGTTGAATTCAACGTAGCGGCCGCGCCGGTAAGCCTGGAAATCGCGTTCGCGCTCGCCGTACGGCTGGTGCATGCGCTTTTCCAGGATCGGCAGGTAGGCCGTCAAGAAGCTATTGCCCACGCTTTGCAGCATGGCATAACTGGCGTCAAAACCAGGCGCGTTGAAGTCGTCAAAGAAAATGCCGCCCACGCCGCGCGGCTCCTTGCGGTGCTTCAGGTAGAAATACTCGTCGCACCACTTTTTAAAGCGCGCGTGCAGGTCGTCGCCGAACGGGGCGAGCGCATCGCGGCAGCTCTGGTGAAAGTGGCGCGTGTCGTCTTCAAAACCGTAGTAGGGCGTCAGGTCCATGCCGCCGCCAAACCACCAGACCGGCTCCTGGCCCTCGGCGGTGGTGGTGAAAAAGCGCACGTTCATGTGGACCGTGGGCGCGTACGGGTTGCGCGGATGGAGCACCAGCGACACACCCATCGCTTCCCACGAGCGGCCCGCCAGTTCCGGGCGCCCGGCGGCGGCTGAAGGCGGCAGGTTCGCGCCCATCACGTGCGAAAAATTACAGCCGCCGCGCTCGAAGACATTGCCTTCCTCGATCACGCGCGAGACGCCGCCCCCGCCTTCGGGGCGCTCCCATGCATCGCGCAGGAAGCTCTTGCCGTCGACAGTTTCGAGCGCGAACACAATGCGCGACTGAAGATCGAGGAGCCAGGCCTTGACGGCTGCGGGTGTGGGAATTGACATGCGGGCGGGATCGGGGAATAAAAAAGCGAGGACGAATTGTACACCGCCCGGGGCTTTTATGATATAGGGCGAGCAGCGGGGGACATTGGCCGCCCGGCAGGGTGGAAAAGCGCGCGGCGCGCCTGCCACCAGTCGGTGGCGCAGGCCCGAGTTGCCAAGCCCTGGTCAGGGATCTGCATCGATTTGCAGCGGCATGGCGCGCGCCGCGCGAAAGGCGGCCAGTACAGCTGGATCGCTCTTGTACAGCGCAGCCATCTTCGCTTCGTCGGCGGTGACGTCGTTGCATTTGTACTTGCGCATGGCGGCGGCAAGCTCCTGCATGGCTTGCTTGTCGGCGCCGGCTTCACCGGCCAGCTGCTTGCAGATGACAATGCGGTTAATCAGCGCCTTTACCTTGGGCGGCTGGCTTTTTTTCAGTTCCGGGATGATATCGTCGTTTGCCATGGCTGGCAGCGAAACTGCCAAGATTGAAAGAATGCAGATTGAATGCTTAAGCATGGAACCCTCCTCAAGGGATGGTGGTCGGCTTGCTTGCGTCGCGCGCCGGGAGCGCACATGACCTATCATAGGGAGCTGCCTGGGCCGAGTCGAACAGTCTTGGTGGCAGCTGCGGCACGAAACGCCGGTTGGCGCGCTATTCCAACAAATTGCTTCAACGACAGCCAAGCATTCGCCGAGACGGACTAGTCAGACGCGCTCAGGGTCGCAGGCCGGTAGCCGTTCCTGGTGTACGAGGAGAAAGTTTCATTGTAGTATTGCCCGCATTCCAGGCGGGCGTCTACAACCAGGCACGACATGACCACATTCCTTTTTCTGCAAAAATTCGACGGCGGCGTGCCGGTCAATCTGCCATACGGTCCATTGATGGCGCGGCTTTCCCAAGTTGGCCAAGTCGGTCGAGGGCGCGGCGATCTGGAAGTCGCGTTGCCGGTCGATACCATGGCTGCAACTTGCACGGTCATCGGCAGCGTCAACGATGGTGTGGCATGCATTGGCTTCGAGCGCCCCCGTTTCGACGCTGCGCTGCGAGAACTGGTGTGGGATTGCATGGCGCAATTTGGCTGCGCAGTGTTCGACGACACGCTCGACACCGTCTACACAACGCCGCAGGGCAGGGCTGATTTGCCGGCCAGCTTGCTGCGCGCGTGCCAACCGGGCGCGCGCCGGGTCACCAGTGCCCAGCAGCTATGGCCAGAGGACTTCGAGATCGGTCAGCAAGGCCCGGCGCGTCCGGCATTGCGCTATTCAAATACCAATCCCAACGGCCCGGATCTTCAACCTTTCGACTATGCAGGAGACAATGGACGTGACTTGTATCTTGCCATCGGCATGCGTGCGCCGGCATGCAATCCTGGCACCTTGCGGGTGCTGCGCAACGTGGAATTGCGGGTCGATGCGGCGATCAGCGCCAATGATTCGTACGCCAGCGTGTACCGCTACAGCGAGCATGAAACCTCATTGCTGGTGCTCGAGTCGCCCAAGGCAGGCGAGCTTAAAAACCGGGCGACGATTGTCAGCCCGCCGCCCAGTGACCAGGTCAAGCCAGCCGATTTCGTGGCCGATCGGGGCGTCTTTGACAGCGAAGCCGTGCAAACCGATGAATTCATTCGGTATGCCCTGGCGAAGTACGCGCTCACGTTCGATGCCGGCATGCCGGGTATCGCCACGCTGGCCGGATTGCTCGACCAGGCGCACGCGGCGTACGCTGCTGAGCGCGATCGGCAGGGCGCCGGCGCCGCCTTTGTTAGCATCGGAGCGACGGCGTGGGCCAAAAAGGCGGGCGGCTATCTGGGGCACTTCATCGCACAACAGGTCGGCGCGCAATGGGGGTATATCACGCGGGCGCAACAGCGTCTGCTGGTGCTGCGCACCCACGACGGGCGCATTTGCTGTCCGCATCACCTGGTGCTTGACCACGTCATCAACGGGCCGGGCGACAGCATCGTTCCCTTTGTCGGCGCACTCAAGCGTGATGAAACGATCGTCGTGCTGCGCGGCGAGGATCTCGTGCGTCAGATCCCGGTGCTGTGCGAGCAATTGCGCGGCGTAGGCCAGTTCGACGGTGGGAACGACCTGCCATTTGCGCACCAGCTCGCGCGCGACAAGCTCGATTTCAGCGTTTCCTCGTTGCACTACCTTGATGATTACCTGGCCGCTGTGGCGCTCCGCTTGGGGGAGCTGTCCGACCAGGCCTTCACCGATGTGATACTGGCCGCGGGCGCCTATCTCGGCGAGACAATCCGCGCTGACGCCGCAGATGCCGGCCATTGGCGATGGATGACTTACGAGCATGTGGCTGGTCGGGACCCGGGATTCGCCCGGTTGAGACCGCGCGAAATAGGACTGCTTGCCATTTTGGAAAGCACGGAACAGATGCTCTTTCCGTTTATTCATGTGGCAGCGCTCCTGGATGGCTCGGCACGCGCGACTGCTTACGACTATGCACGCACGTTGGGCGTGACAGGCGGCAAGGCCATTCCTGCTGAGAATGTCCAGAAAAGTGTTCAGGCCCAGGACGAAAGCCCCGCCGTGCGCTCTGCCAGGCATGCCGAGTGGTCTGAGCAATGGCATCGCGAGGAGCAACAGTTGGATGGGGTCGCTTCCTTGGTGATACTGTCGCTGCAGGTACTCAACATGCTGGTGCTGGCCTATGGCGTGTACGCGGCATTGTCGTCGTTTGCTGGCGCCGCCCCTGCCATGGGGTTGGTAAAGCGCCTGTTTTACGGTGTATGGATCAGCGGCCCGAGCTTATTTCTGGCAGCCTGCTTGTTTAAAATCGAACGGCGCTTTTTGCCCAAGGCCGCGATGTTGTTTGGCGGCGTTATGCTGATGTGTTTTGGCGTGGGCGCCTACGGCAACAACCTTGCGCCAGGATTGGAGCCTGAGAATTTGACGGTGTTTCTTTTGGTGCCACTGGCGCAGTTTGTTTGGGCGGGAGGCTGGATGCTGCTCATGCGACCGTATGTTGAGGAAGCTTGAGCAGCGGGGCGATCAAGCTTGCAGCGAACAAAGTGTTTTGCTTGATGCGAGCAATTCGACGGACCCGGGCAATCGCTCAGATGCGCTCAACCTCGCGTGCCGAAAATAAAATACTTCCATGCGAACTTTCGAAATCCGCAACCTCGATACCAATGTCTTGCAGCGAGTCTGCAGACCGGTCATAAAAGACCATTCCCCCGGTTGGGAATGGAAACCCCGCTTCGATTGACAGATTGACCGGTTGCCAGAATCGAAGCGAAACTTCGTCGTCGTGGTGACGCAAGCGCATCTGAATAAATGACTGACGCGGCTCGTCCCAGTCGATGACGTATTTGAACTCCACAAGACGGTAATGGTTCGGGCAGTCGAGGATAGGATGGATCTTATGTTCAAACATGTTCCTCTGCGAATCGTAGTGGTTGTCAGGCCGGGTGATTTTCACCACGATCCGTGTAGTGCTGCCTCGGCGATATCGCGAACTCGCGCCATCGTAATGCCGTGTTGCTGTTCAGTAGCAAGTTGATGGGTTTCGGGTTCGACAGAGATACACGGACGTTCGCCGAACGGCATGGTTTGCAGCGACGCTTTCAAACTCAATGTGGGGAAGGGATACGCCAGCGCGCTTTGCAGCCATGCAAAGTACGGTGGCTCATTCTCCCGGCCTACGCTGTCCCACAATTCGCACACCCGATTAAAATTTTTCTCGCTCAAAGACACCCAAGCGAGCCAAACAAACGGATCCGGTCCATCTATTACCGGGATGATGATGCGGCCAAGGATGAAGAAGTGTTGACGATCGATGACGCACTGGTCCGAAGATAGCTCTGTGCGCCGGTCGCGTTCGTCAGGTGGGATCGAATTCCACAGCGCCGGGGCGTTGGGTCCCAGGCACATTGGCAGTTGATCATGGTATTGGCCGCACGTGGCGCACTGGAAGCCTGCCATCAGTTTGTACTTTCCGTGTGCAAGGGGTTTTCGGTGTAGGCGCGTGCTTCACGGCGCTTCGTGGCAGACCGCCTCGATGTTATGGCCGTCCGGGTCCCGCACGAATGCGCCGTAGTAGTTTGGATGGTAGTGCGCGCGGATGCCGGGCGGGCCGTTGTCGATGCCGCCCGCTTCGATCGCTGCCGCGTAAAATGCATCAACCAGCGCGCGCGTGGTGACGCGAAAGGCAATGTGGATGGGTGGCTTGTTCAGCTCGCCGCCGAGGATCCAGAAGTCCGGCATGGGCGCGACGCCCAAGCCGGCGACATCGGCGCCGCCGGTAACGCTGGCGGGAAATTCCTTGAGGACGGCATAGCCGATGGGTTTTAGTGCTGCGGTGTAGAAGGATTTGCTTTTCGCGAAGTTGCTGACGGTGACGCCGGTGTGATCGATCACGTTTTCTCCGTTGTTGGGGAAGCGATTGACGAGCAGTGAGAGGGGATGAGTATAAGCCGGTTGGGGGTGTTGTGGTCAACGTGGCGCAGACCTTCGGCGGATTGTATCCGCCCTACGATGGGCCGGTGGTGGCCTTGTGTACGGAGGTTGCCATCGGCCAGAAGTCAACGTGGGGCGTGCCTTCGGCGGATTGCATCCGCCCTACGATGGTTCTGCGGTGGCTTTACGTAGGGCGGATGCAATCCGCCGAAAGTGTGCGTTAAGGTGAATTTGCATGCACCGCGGACGGCAGCAAGGTGGAAGGAGCCCAATCGGCCTTTCCACCCTATAGTTTTATGGCAAGCTTTCCGATTGCACGGATACCGGAGAGCATTTTGTTGCGGGCGGAGGAGTTGGCGGAGTGGACCAAGATCCTGGGCGGGACGAAGCCTTCGAGGGCGACAGCTTCCTCGATCCAGAGCACCACATCGTAGCCAGTCCCGCGCTCGTCGTCGAGGTAGACCCGCATCGGCCTTGCCTAATGCTTTAACCCGCGCCACCCAATATCGCGCCGGTACTGCGCGCCATTGATATGGATCTGATCCACCGTCTCGTAAGCCTGCTTTTGCGCCATCTTCACGCTGTCGCCCAGGCCCACCACGCACAGCACGCGCCCGCCGTTGGTGAGCAACTTGCCGGCCACTTGCTGCGTGCCCGCATGGAACGTCACGCACTCCGGCGTTTCGGCCGGGATGCCGTCGATGACGTCGCCCTTGCGCGGCGTGTCCGGATAGCCGAAAGCTGCCATCACCACGCCCACCGCAGTGCGCCGGTCCCACTCCAGTTCCACCGTGTCGAGCGTGCCGTTGCAGGCGTGCTCCATCACCGTCACCAGGTCGCTTTTGAGGCGCGCCATGATCGGCTGCGTTTCCGGGTCGCCCATGCGGCAGTTAAATTCAAGCGTCTTCGGGTTGCCTTTATCGTCGATCATCAGGCCTGCGTACAAAAAGCCGGTGAAGACAATGCCGTCCCTGGCCATGCCATGAATGGTCGGGTTGATGATCTCGCGCATCACGCGCGCATGCATCTCGGGCGTGACGATCGGCGCCGGCGAATAAGCACCCATGCCGCCGGTGTTCGGGCCTTCATCCTGGTCTTTCAGGCGCTTGTGATCCTGGCTGGTGGCCAGCGCCAGCACGTTTTTGCCGTCGCACATGACGATGAAGCTCGCTTCTTCGCCAGCCAAGAATTCTTCAATCACAATGCGCGCGCCGGCGTCGCCGTAGCGGTTGTCGGCCAGCATATGGTCGACCGCCTGGTGCGCTTCATCCTGCGTCATGGCGACCACGACGCCCTTGCCGGCGGCCAGGCCGTCAGCCTTGATGACGATCGGCGCCCCCTGCTGGTCGATGTAGGCGTGCGCCAGTTCGGCGTCGGTAAAACTTTGGTAGTTGGCAGTCGGGATACCGTGGCGCTGCATGAAGGACTTGGCGAAGTCCTTCGAGCTTTCCAGTTGCGCCGCTTCGCGCGTGGGGCCGAAAATCTTCAGGCCGCGGCCGCGAAACAGGTCCACGATGCCCGCCGCCAGCGGCACTTCAGGGCCGACCACGGTCAGCGCGATACCCTCTTGCTGGGCAAAGTCGGCCAGTTGCGCAGGGTCGCTCAATTCGACGTTGACGAGGCGGTTGTCGCGCGCCGTGCCGCCATTGCCGGGGGCGACGTAGACCATCTGGATGCGTTCCGATTGGGCCAGTTTCCAGGCCAGGGCGTGTTCACGGCCGCCAGCGCCGACTACCAGGATTTTCATAGGGACTCTTTAATCTTCGATCAGGGCGTTGGTAAAGACTTCCTGCACATCGTCGAGGTTCTCGAGCGCGTCGAGAATCTTTTGCATCTTGATCCCGTCTTCGCCGGAAAACACGGTCTCGGTGGCAGGCTTCATGATGATTTCTGCCACTTCGGCCTTGAAGCCGGCTTTCTCGAGCGCGTCCTTGACGACGGCAAACTGGAACGGGTCGCACAGCACTTCAAAGCCGCCTTCGTCGTCGGTCAGCACGTCGTCGGCGCCCGCTTCGAGCGCGCATTCCATCAGCTGGTCTTCGTCGGTGCCCGGCGCAAACAGGAACTGGCCGCAGTGCTGGAACATGAAGGCGACCGAGCCTTCATTGCCCATGTTGCCGCCGTTCTTGTTGAACGCGTGGCGCACTTCGGCCACGGTGCGGGTGCGGTTGTCGGTCATGCAGTCGACGATGATGGCGGCGCCGCCGATGCCGTAGCCTTCGTAGCGCACTTCTTCATAGTTGACGCCTTCCAGGCCGCCCGAACCGCGCTGGATCGCGCGTGTGACGTTTTCTTTCGGCATGTTGGCATCGGCCGCCTTGTCCACCGCCAGGCGCAGGCGCGGGTTGGTGGCGATATCCGGGCCGCCCATGCGGGCGCCCACGGTAATCTCCTTGATCAGGCGGGTCCAGACTTTGCCGCGCTTGGCGTCGGTGGCGGCTTTTTTATGCTTGATGTTGGCCCATTTGCTGTGTCCAGCCATGTCGAAATTTCCTTAGACGGTATGCAAGAGTGGCCAACATTTTACCATAGCGACACTGGCAAAATCCGCACCGTCAGGCTCGATGGGGCGATTCCACTTACAATTGTGGCATGACCAAAAGTGCAAGTGCTGCTGCTTCCCCCACCCAGGCCCGGCCCGCGCTGGTCGCCGGCCTAGCCATCGCCATCGCCGGTGCGGTGCTGTTTTCGACCAAGGCCATCGTCGCCAAGCTGATGTACCGCTACCACGTGGACGCCATCACCGTGATCGCCTTGCGAATGTTTTTTTCGGTGCCGGTGTTCGCTGCCGTCGCGATTTGGCAAATGCGCAACAAGCCAGCGCTGAGCGTGGCCGACCGCTGGCGCCTGGTTTGCATGGGCCTGGTTGGTTATTATTTGTCGAGCACGCTCGATTTCCTCGGACTGCAATTCATCTCGGTCGGGCTGGAGCGGCTGATCCTGTTTCTCACGCCCACCTTCGTGCTGTTGTTTACTTCGGTTTTCCTGAAGCGCCATATCAGCCGCATGCAGTGGCTGGCGCTGGCGGTATCCTACTGCGGCATTGTGCTGGTGTTTGCGCACGACCTGCACAACGGCGGCGCCGCCGTGGTGACCGGCGCCACGCTGGTACTCGGTTCGGCCATTGCTTACGCCGCCTACCTGTTGCTGTCGGGCGAACTGGTGCAGCGCATCGGCGCCACGCGCCTGGTGTCGTACGCCATGTGCGTGGCCAGCGCCGCCTGCATCGCGCAGTTTTTTGTACTGCGCCCGGCCGCCATGCTGGTCCAGCCGGCGCCAATTTACTGGCTGTCGCTGGTGAACGGGATCTTTTGCACCCTTTTACCGGTCTTTATGACGATGGTGGCGGTGCAGCGCATTGGCGCGGCCACCGCCTCGCAGGCCGGCATGATCGGCCCCGTCTCCACCTTGTTTCTTGGCGCGCTGATCTTGGGCGAGCCGATCACCGCCATTCAGCTGGGCGGTACCGCCCTGGTGCTGGGTGGTATTTATATGCTGTCGAGGAAAAAGTGAAAAACAGGAACCACGAAATGAAACCACGCATCGCCCTGATCGCGCACGACAAGAAAAAAGACGACATGATCACCCTCGCGGCCGAGTACCTCGACTTCCTGCGCGGCTGCCACCTGGTGGCCACCGGCACCACGGGCGGTCGCCTGGCCAATGAGCTGGGGCTGACGATCGAGCGCAAGCATTCCGGCCCGTTCGGGGGCGACCTGCAAATTGGCGCGCTGCTGGTGGAGGGCATGATCGACACCGTCATTTTCCTGCGCGACCCGATGACGCCGCAGCCGCACGAACCGGACATCAACGCGCTGGTGCGCGCCTGCGACGTGCACAACGTGGCATGCGCGACCAACGTCGCGACCGCGCACCTGGTGTTGTCCCAGCTGAAGTTGGCTTCAAAAAACAAGGGAGCATGAGCATGGCCAAGGCAATTCGCATCAGCCGCACGGGCGGCCCCGAGGTACTGGAATACGTGGATGTAGAGGTGGGCGCGCCCGGGCCGGGCCAGGCGCGCGTGCGCCACGAAGCCATAGGCGTGAACTTCATCGACGTGTACTTTCGCAGCGGGCTGTACCCGCAGCCGCTGCCGGCGGGGCTGGGCATGGAAGGGGCGGGCGTGGTCGAAGCGATCGGCGAAGGCGTGACCGAGGTGGCGGTGGGCGAGCGCGTGGCCTATACGGGGCGCCCGAACGGCGCCTACGCCGACGTGCGCAACATGCCGGCCGACATTTTGCTGCGCCTGCCCGACGCGATTTCGTTCGAGACCGGCGCGGCCATGATGATGCAAGGCCTCACCGTGCAGTATCTATTCAAACGCACCACCAGCCTCAAGGCCGGCGACACCATCCTGTTCCATGCGGCTGCCGGCGGGGTGGGCTTGATCGCGGCGCAGTGGGCGCGCGCGATCGGCGTGAACATGATCGGCACGGTCGGCTCGCAGGCAAAGGCGGAACTGGCGTTGGCGCATGGTTGCGCCCATGTGATCAACTACAACACTGAAAATTTTGTCGAGCGGGTCAAGGAGATTACGGGCGGGAAGAAGGTGTCGGTGGTGTACGACTCGATCGGCAAGGATACCTTTATCGGTTCGCTCGACTGCCTGCGCCCGCTCGGGCTGATGGTCAGCTTTGGCAACGCGTCCGGGCCGGTGCCCGATTTTTCGCTGGGTGAACTGGCCTCGCGCGGCTCGCTGTTCATCACGCGGCCGACCCTGTTCAGCTATGCGGCCAGCCGGGCGGAGCTTGAGGAAATGGCGGCCGATCTGTTTGCCATGGTTGCCAGCGGCAAGGTCAAGATCGATGTGCGCCAGCGCTACCCGCTGGCCGAGGCGGCGCGTGCGCATGCCGAACTTGAAGGACGCACGACGACTGGCTCGTCGGTCTTGCTTCCCTGAGCGGCGCCGTTAGCCTTCCCGCTGGAGTTCTACCCTGCGCGCCACGCCGCTCACGCCGGGAAACCCGGTGAACGCGCTTTGCACCATCGCCGGGATGATCAGCGGCGACGATGGTTCGCGGCTGGTGTTGTGCACCGTTACATCGAACAGGCGCTTGCCATCGGCTGCGGCCTTGATGGCCACCTGCAGCTCGCGCTTGTAATGGTGCGACACCGACTCCGAATACATGGGCATGCCGTACCAGAACGGATCGTAGAACGGGCTGTAGAACACGCTACGATGCCGCCCGTAACCCCATGGCGAGCGATAAAATGGTGACGCGTAGCCAAAGCGCATGGAACCATAATACGGATAAAACGGTTCAATCACCCGCACCGGCACGTCGATCGTGCTGAAACGCATGGCCACGCGCAGCGCCGGCGCAGCGCCCGCGCCTGCTTCCCGGAAGCCGAGCCGGCCAAGTTCGCCGCGCACGGCATTTTGATAACTGCGCATCTCAAGCGTGTCGTCTTGCGCGGGCGGCGCCTCAAACACGTACGACTTGTCCGGCAAACTGGCCGGCCATTGGTGAAAGGTGGTGACGTCGCTATTGATGGTGCTGGCGCACCCCGACAGCAATACAGCGCAAGCAGCGGTAATCGTAACAAGCAAGCGTTTCATAATCTTCTCCATCCAGCAATCCATTTACCCAAGAATCAATTTACGTCTGAAATACAGATGTTCTTTAGTAATTTTACAGACTGTTACCCTGTGCACATCCGGGAAACACGGCATGCGTACGCCGGGCTGTGGCGGTATTGGTAAAATAGATGCCTGCCCACCGTCCCAGCCGAGTTTTACTATGCGAACAGACACTGCCCGTACCATCTTCCGCAAAGACTATACCGCGCCGGGCTACCTGGTCGAGACGGTCGAGCTTGGGTTCGATCTCGACCCGGAACGCACCATCGTCGCCAGTCGCCTGACCATGAAGCGCAATCCGGACAGCCCGGTGCGCGAGATTGAGCTGTACGGCGAGAAACTCCAACTGGTGGCGCTGCGCATGAACGGCAAGCCGCTGGGCAAGCGTGATTACCGTATCGACGGCAACATGCTGCGCATCGCTAACGCGCCCGATGACGTCACGCTGGAAATTGAAACGCTGACATCGCCCGTCAAGAACACCACGCTGAACGGGCTTTACGTTTCTAACGGCAACTTTTTTACGCAGTGCGAGGCAGAAGGCTTCCGCGCCATTACCTACTTTCCCGACCGTCCCGACGTGATGGCCCGTTTCACGGTCATGCTGCGCGCCGACAAGACCCTGTATCCGGTCCTGCTGTCAAACGGCAACCTGATCGAAGAAGGCGACCTGGGCGACGGGCGCCACTATGCCAAGTGGGAAGACCCGTTCAAAAAACCATCCTACCTGTTCGCGCTGGTCGCCGCGCGCCTGGTCTGCCAGGAAGAGTCGTTCAAGCTGGCCGACGGGCGCGACGCCTTGCTGCAGGTCTGGGTCGAAGCGGGTAACCTCGACAAGACCGACTACGCCATGGCGTCGCTCAAGAACAGCATCCGCTGGGATGAAGAACGCTTTGGCCTGGAGCTGGACCTGGACCGCTTCATGATCGTTGCCGTCTCCGACTTCAACATGGGCGCGATGGAAAACAAGGGCTTGAACATTTTCAATACCAAGTTCGTGCTGGCCAATTCGCGCGTGGCGACCGACACCGATTACGCTGGCATCGAAGCGGTAGTCGGCCATGAATATTTTCACAACTGGACCGGCAACCGCGTCACGTGCCGCGACTGGTTCCAGCTCTCACTCAAGGAAGGCTTGACGGTATTTCGCGACCAGGAGTTTTCAGCCGACATGATCGGCACCGAAAGCGGGCGCGCCACTTGCCGCATCGACCAGGTGCGCACGCTGCGCCAGGCCCAGTTCCCCGAGGACGCAGGCCCGATGGCGCACCCGGTGCGGCCCGACTCGTATGTCGAGATCAATAATTTCTACACCGTCACCGTCTACGAAAAGGGCGCCGAAGTCGTGCGCATGTACCAGACCCTGCTGGGGCGCGCGGGCTTTCGCAAGGGCATGGACCTGTACTTTGAACGGCACGACGAACAAGCTGTTGCCTGTGACGACTTCCGCAACGCCATGGCCGACGCCAGCGGGCGCGACCTGGCCCAGTTCGAGCGCTGGTACAGCCAGGCGGGCACGCCCGTGGTGCGGGCCGCCACCCGCTACGACGCCCAGGCACAGACCTACGAACTGACGCTCACGCAGCGCTGCCCGGCCACACCAGGCCAGGACAGCAAGCTGCCGTTCCACATCCCGGTCGCGCTTGGCCTGCTGGACGCCAAAGGACTGGATATGCCGCTGACCCTGGACGGCAAGGCGCTGGGCACGACCGCCGTGCTGGAATTGACCGAGGCGTCGCAAACCTTCCACTTCACCGGCGTAAAGCAGGCGCCCACGCCATCGATCCTGCGTGACTTTTCGGCCCCCGTGGTGCTGGAATACGACTACACCGACGCCGAACTGCTGCACCTTTTCAGCCATGACAGCGACCCCGTCAATCGCTGGGAAGCCGGGCAGCGCCTGGCGCTGGCACGCCTGCTCAAGCTCACCGCAGCTGTGGCCGGGGGCGGCAAGCTTGAACTGGACAGCACCTTTGTCGACGCCATGCGCGCCATCCTGACCGACGCTTCGCTGGACGCGGGTTTTCGCGAACAGGCCTTGCTGCTGCCGTCCGAAAGCGTGATGGCCGAGCAAATGGATGTCGTCAATCCGCAGGCGATCCATCTGGCGCGCCAGTTCGTGCGCCGTATCACCGGCGTGGCGCTGCGCGCCGACCTGCTGGCCCAGTACAAGGCCAACCAGACGCCGGGCGAGTACAGTCCGGACGCGGTATCGGCCGGCAAGCGCGGCCTGAAAAACCTGGCGCTGGGCTATATGGCGGCCGAACCCGACGCGGCCACCATCACGCTGGCGCAGGAGCAGTACGACAACGCGGGCAACATGACGGACCGGGTGGCGGCCCTGTCGGCACTGATCGACGCCGGCGCCGACAGCGTGCAGGAGTCGCTGCAGCGCTTTTACGATGAGTTTGAAAGTGAAGCGCTGGTCATCGACAAGTGGTTTTCGATGCAGGCCGCAGCGCCCACTACGGGCGTGGACGAGGTGCGCGCGCTGATGCGCCACCAGGCTTTCAACATCAAAAATCCAAACCGCGCGCGCAGCCTGATTTTTGCGTTCTGCACCGGCAATCCCTCGCAGTTCCACGCACCGGACGGCAGTGGCTACGCATTCTGGGTCGAGCAGGTCATTGCGCTCGACGCCATCAACCCGCAGGTGGCCAGCCGCCTGGCGCGCGCGCTGGACCGGTGGCGCCGTTATGCGCCGGCCTTGCAGATCCAGATGAAGCGATCCTTGCAACAGGTGGCCGGCGCCAAAAAGCTGTCGAAGGACGTGCTTGAAATCGTCACCAAGGCGCTGGCCAATTAAGGCGGCGCCGGTTTTGCCGGCGTCGTCCTGTACCAAACTATCCAACAAGAAAAAGGAAGTTCATGAAACGCGTCAGTCTCACGCAGCACCTGGTTGAAGAACAACGTAACCATAATTCCATCCCCGCCGAACTGCGCCTGTTGATCGAAGTCGTCGCGCGCGCCTGCAAGACCATCAGCCACTCGGTGGGCAAGGGCGCCCTGGGCGATATTTTGGGCAGCGCCCACACGGAAAACATCCAGGGTGAAGTGCAAAAAAAGCTGGACGTGATTTCCAACGAAATCCTGCTTGAAGCGAACGAGTGGGGCGGTCACCTGGCCGCCATGGCTTCCGAAGAAATGGAATCGATCCACCCGATCCCGAACCGCTACCCGATGGGCGAATACATGCTGCTGTTCGACCCGCTCGACGGCTCCTCGAACATTGACGTGAACGTCTCGATTGGCACCATTTTTTCGGTGCTGAAGGCGCCCGAAGGCATGGGCACGCCGACCGAGGCGGACTTTATGCAGCCGGGCAGCGCGCAGGTGGCCGCCGGTTACGCGGTGTACGGCCCGCAGACCATGCTGGTGCTCTCGACCGGCAATGGCGTGCACTGCTTTACGCTGGACCGCGAAATGGGTTCGTGGGTGCTCACGCAGCGCGACATGAAAATTCCGGCCGAGACGCGCGAGTTCGCCATCAATATGTCGAACGCGCGCCACTGGCATGCGCCCGTCACCCGCTATGTGGACGAGATGCTGGCCGGGGCCACCGGCGTGCGCGGCAAGGACTTCAATATGCGTTGGGTGGCGTCGATGGTGGCCGACGTGCACCGCATCCTGAACCGCGGCGGCATCTTCATGTACCCGGCCGACACGCGCGACACCTCGATGCCGGGCAAGCTGCGCCTGATGTACGAAGCAAACCCGATGGCGTACATCGTGGAGCAGGCCGGCGGCGCCGCCACCGATGGCCGCACGCGCATTCTTGATATCGCCCCGCACAAACTGCACCAGCGCGTGCCCGTGTTCCTGGGTTCGAAGAGCGAAGTTGAGCGCGTCAGCAGCTACCACGCACAGTAAAAGCGCCGTTTTGACGCGAAATTGGCAAAGAATGCTGTTCGGACTAGCAAGTTTGCCGGATTCTTTGCTAGAATACGCGTCTTCGCCGATTTAGCTCAGTTGGTAGAGCAGTTCATTCGTAATGAAAAGGTCGCCAGTTCGATTCCGGCAATCGGCACCAGTACACGGTATCAAGCGATGCCACGCAGCATTAAAAACCCGCACCGTCATAGGCGTTGCGGGTTTTTTCTTGACCCACGCAATAGCGTCCGTTATCAAGCCATTCCGTATTTTTTGGCGGTATCTTTGGCGGTATCTTGCACTCCCCCCCTTTTGAGGTAACGTCCAATGCCGCCCACCGAGACATTTGGCTAAGATGACAGCACGTGCTTTTCCCCTCAGCGTCGGCGCCGGCTGTAAGCGGCGGGCTCAGCTGGTCAGGTGCCGTCTGATTCTGGAGACGACACAGAAGCGCCGTAGGCCGTCTGCATACAGTGTTGGTGTGTGCTCATCCGGTTAGCAGCAAGCCATGTTTTCGCTTTACTCAAACTGCTTGCCCTGCGGGGCGAGTAGCGCGGCACGTTACTGTCTACAATGTCCCTAGTAAAGGTTCGCAGGCAACCACGTCAGCACGGAAGGCTATACAATGAAGAAAAGAAATGGTATTGCCATGGGGACTTCATTGAAATTTATCGACTGTACACCCAGATATCTTGCTTGGAACGTTGTCGGGAAAAGCGCTAGCTGTAATGGCAAGTTCGTGTTGTTGGTATGACAATTGAGATTGTCGAAATTATCGGCCGCGCAACCCAGGGGGTAACGAAACCGTTTATCTGCCGGGGCGAAGATGACCAGATATATTTTGTTAAAGGCCGCGGCGCGGGACGACGAAGCTTGATCTGCGAATGGGTCGCTGGCACTCTTGCAAGAGATCTCGGCTTACCGATTGCTCATTTTGAAATTGTCGATGTGCCGCAGGCGTTGATTCAACTTGGATCAAGAAGTGATCTAAGCGAATTAGGCGCCGGCCCGGCTTTTGGCTCCCAAAAAATTTTATTAGTTGAGCTCTCGGTGTCGCACATGGAGCATGTATCCGACAGTCTCAAACAGGATGTTCTAGCGTTCGACTGGTGGGTGCAGAACGCAGATCGTACCTTGAGTATTGAAGGGGGGAACCCTAATCTGTTTTGGGCTGTCAATGAAAACAAATTAGTGGTACTTGATCACAACCAAGCATTCGATCTTCATTTTTCAGGTCCAAACTTCGTTGATTCACATGCGTTTAACGAGCAATTTTCCACGATCTCTGAGGATTGTTTTGTCCAGGCACAGTACTGTGCACGCTTCGAAGCGGTCGTAGCAGGTTGGGACAGTATCTGCAATACTGTACCTTCGGAGTGGTGGTTCATTGACCCCGAGTGTACATTGCCAGTGAACTTCGATCGAGCTGACATCAAGCAGCGGCTGCTGGAGTGCCGTCGCGACGATTTTTGGAAAATGAAATGAATAAGTTCGCATGCCTTTATACAATAGTTCACTTTGCACCGTTTGTTGAAACAGGCGAGTTTGCGAACGTGGGAATTGTAATGATGGCGCCAGATCAACGGTATTTTGGCTTTAAGTTGATGGGGCGCCGCCACTCTCGCGTTACCCATTTTTTCGAACAACTTGACCCAAAGGTGTTCCGCACGCTCTTGGGCGCCTTACGGGAAGAATTAGACCGTGTCGGGGGCATGCTTCGGCAGCATGGGTTTGACCGCCGATTGAAGAAAAATGACGTTGATTTTGCTAAGCGAATGTTCTTCGAAATTGTCCGCCCGAGAGAAACCATCATTAAGTTTAGCGAACCAAGAGCAGTATTAGTTGAGGACCTAGGTGCAAAGCTCGAAGAGCTATATGGCCACTATGTTGAGCGGGATTTTGTCACTCGGGAATATCAAGAGACAGTTCTGGAACGTGGTATTCGAAAATGGCTATTCCAGGCACAAGCAGGTGAACGTTTTACCCGATTAGAAGTCGGAAACGATGAGTATCACGTTACATTGCCGTTCGTCGAAGCGCCGGGCGACATACCAGTTAAGGCAATAAAACCTTTGCATCTTGCGCATAGCCAGCCTAGCAAGATCTTAGATCATGGGGGACAGTGGTTATTCCGTGTTCAATCGCTGAAGCGAAGAAATCTGTTACCGGAAAAAATGTTGTTTGCCGTGGGTGGGCCAGCGGAAAATGATGCGCTACGGTTCAAAGCCTATGAAGAGATTGTTTCATGCTTGCAAGAAATCGACGGGGTTAAGGTCGTGCCGATAGCGGAGAAAGCCAAAATCTTGGATTTTGTTTTGGCTGGTCAAATAAAGAACCGCAACCCAGTGTTTTCACCCACAGGGAATAATCCGTGAAATTCGAATCTTAAAGTGGACCCACGAGTCAAGACAAGAATGTATTTAGTTTAGGCTGCGCTTATTTCACATGCAGCTGCCCGGCGCTGCCCCGCGTTTTCTACCGTCGATGATGTGTCCTCCGTTGGCGCTTCTGGCTCATCATCGTCACCGTATTTCTCCAGAATCATGGCACCGCCGCCGATCCCGGACTGATACACCTTGCTCGGCGTATCGTTACCCAGCGCCTGGTGGAAGCGCTCTTCGTTGTAGAACATCATGTACGCCGTCAGGCCAACCATCAGCTCGCCCATGTTTGCGTAGCCGTTCAGGTAGACGTCCTCGTACTTGACGGTGCGCCACAGTCGTTCCACAAAGATGTTGTCGAAGGCGCGTCCACGCCCGTCCATGCTGATGG